>JAYUAJ010000001.1:0-2759 GCA_043741375.1 Hyphomicrobiaceae bacterium
ACCCTCGAATCGGACCGCCTGAAATGGAAGGTTGCCACAGAGGTTGTGCAGGGCACCTACCGAGCGAAAGCTGCGATCTTCGCCGCGAGTGTTGCAGCCGCGGCGCAATCAAATGAAGTCAATGTGCAGCGATGAGTTGATGATCATCCCGCAACCGCCTAACCAATGTCAGCATTCGCGGGGCCTTGATGAACATTCACCGTCGAGGCGACCCGGCGGGCGTCGGATCCTGCACTTGGTCCGTTAACCCCCAACGCACGAAGTCGCTCGCGCGACAGCCCGCTGATGCGGGGCGCCGAGGATGCCGACGGCGACCAGGGTAATCGATAGGCTCGAGGGCGGCCTGTCTTGAGGATCGAGGGGTTAGCAACCCCCCTCAAGACAGGAGTTCCCTATGAGCAGCACGACCGTCTCCCCACTGCGCCAGCGCATGATTGAGGACATGAGCCTGCGCAACCTCGCCCCGCGCACCCAGGAAGCTTACATGCGCGGCTGCAGGAAGCTGGCAGCGTTCCTGCGCCGTTCGCCCGACACGGCGACTGCCGAGGACATCCGGCTCTTTCAGCTGCATCTCGCCGAGCAGGGCGTGAGCATCTGCACCCGCAATCGGACGATGACTGGCGTGGCTTTCCTGTTTCGGGTGACGTTGAGACGACCCGAGATCGCCGACCAGATCGTGTACATCGCCGAGCCGCAGAAGATCCCGCTGGTGCTCAGTCCCGAGGAAGTGCGGCGCCTGCTCGATGCTGCACCTGGCTTCAAGTACCGCCTGCTGCTGAGCCTGACCTACGGCTGCGGCTTGCGCGCCTCCGAAGTGGTGTCGCTCAGGGTCTGCGATATCGACAGCGCCCAGATGGTGATCCGCATTGAGCAGGCCAAGGGCCGCAAGGATCGCTATGTGATGCTGTCGCCAGCCCTGCTCGATATGCTGCGGCAGTGGTGGAAGGCGGCGCGACCGCAGGGTTGGTTATTTCCAGGGCGACCGGCGGTCAACCCGCTGTCGTATCGGCAGCTCAACCGCATCTTCCATCTCGCCGCCGAGGCTGCCGAGATCAAGAAGGGCGCCACGCTGCACACCTTGCGGCATAGCTTTGCGACCCACCTGCTCGAGAGCAGGCTCGACATTCGCATGATCCAGGCGTTGCTCGGCCACAAGCGGCTCGACACCACCGCGCACTACACACGCGTCGCCACCGAGCTGATCTCCAAGGTGGTGAGCCCGCTCGATCAGCTGGCCAAGAAGGGCAAGAAGGACGAACCGCCGAAGTAATACGCGGCGCTCGTGCACCGTCCAGCTCTGGAGGTTGCGGACATTTTCCGCGACCACGGTGCCGCTTGGCGTGAGGCCAATCGCGGCCACGTGAGCCTCGGTCAGCTCAAGGTGATGTCGGCGATCGAGCGCTGCCGGACGGCGGCGCTCGGAGGGCACGTTGCGCGCTGCGAGAATGAGGCCTGCGGCCACACGCTCATCAGCTACAACAGTTGCCGCAACCGGCATTGCCCCAAGTGCCAGGGCGCGGCGGCCCGCGAGTGGCTGGCCGCACGCGAGGCCGAGCTGCTGCCGGTCGGCTATTTTCATGTCGTCTATACGTTGCCGGCCAGGTTGCGCGACGTGGCCTATCAGAACAAGCGCGTGATCTACGATCTGCTCATGAAGGCCGCGGCACAGACCACACTCACCATTGCCGCCGATCCCAAGCGGCTCGGCGCCAGGATCGGCATCACCGCCGTGCTCCACACCTGGGGCTCGGCCATGACGCACCATCCGCACGTGCACATGATCGTGCCAGGCGGTGGGCTATCGGACGATGCCACCAGATGGGTCTCATCCCACTCGAACTTCCTCGTGCACGTGAACGTGCTCGCACGCCTATTCCGAGGCAAACTCCTGGCGATGCTGACCCAGGCGCACGTCGAGGGGCGCCTGAAGTTCTTCAACACGCATGCGGAGCTCGCCAACAAGAAGGCCTTCAAGAGGTTCCTGGCGCCGCTGCGCCGCATCAAGTGGATGGTCTACTGCAAGGACCCGTTTGCAGGACCACAGCAGGTGCTGCGTTATCTCTCGCGCTACACGCATCGTGTGGCCATCTCCAATCGCCGGCTGGTTGCCGCCGACGACGGCGGCGTGTCGTTCCGCTGGAAGGACTATCGAATCGCGGGTCCTGGCCGCTGGAAGACGATGACGCTCACGGCGCACGAGTTCATCCGACGTTTCCTCATGCACGTGCTGCCGAAAGGCTTCCATCGCATCCGCCACTACGGCCTGTTTGCCAACGGCAATCGCGCCGAGAGCATCGCCAAGGCGCGCGAGCTACTCGCCGTGCCACCGCCCTCCAAAGAGCCCGAGGGCGCGAAGGCCGATCAGCCCTGCGCGCTGTCACATCCTTGCCCCTGCTGCGGCGGGCGCATGCTCATTATCGAGACATTCGCACCCGGCTGCGAACCCAAGTACCAGCCGAACGCAACACCGCCGGTGGTCAGGATCGACACCTCATGATGACGAGCGCATGGCTCGCCCACCGAAACGCTGCCCTGGCTCGCAGCTGGTGCTCCACCGGCGATGATGGCGCTTGCTCCGATGCAGAAAATCACCCCAAATCAGGCATGCCGCACCGGCGACCCAGCAAGTCCTCCAAGCATCTAATCGCCCCAATCGCCGGTCTTGTCTTCGATCATCTATGCAGTTGGACGAAACCAGCTCGATCCACCGCGCCGTCGTGCGAGGCTAAATCGCCATAGAGCCCGCCGAACCGACAGCG
>JAYUAJ010000002.1:0-6500 GCA_043741375.1 Hyphomicrobiaceae bacterium
ACCAGTTCCACCATGCGAAGCTCCGGTACCGGCGTCAGCAGGCTGATGGCCAGGGCGACGACAATACTCAGCGGCACCGCCAGGATCGATGCGACCGCGCCCGACACCCCAAATATCATCGGGGCCGATCCGTTCAGCGAGAGGAGAATCTGGGTTAGGGCTGCCAGGCTTCCCATCAGCAATGCCGCCATGGCGCCCCACTGGTTGATGCGCTTCCACCAAACCGACATGACCAGCAGCGCGAACACCGATGATCCTGACAACGCCATGGCCCAAGTGAAGAGTGTCAGCGGGTCGGCTTTGACGCGCAACGACAGCGCGGCGCCAAGCACCACCGCAATCGCGCCAAGCGCGCGCGCGGCCTGCAAGCGCAGTCCCTCAAGTTCGACCGGGCCTGACCAAGCAAACACGGCATCCTCGCACCACAAACCGGCAAGGGTCGAGGCTTCGGCGGTGATCGCCGCCAGTGCTGCAGCCAGAGCGCTGGCAAGCATCACGTCGACCATCGGGCGAGGCATCTCCAAGGCCAGTGGCAACAGCAGGTTGACGCTATCGCGGGCGAAGCGGACGGCTGAAATGGGCACGCCGGCCGCCTTCTGGTCGAAGTCGGCCAACTGCGCTTTACCCAACACGTCGAGCCAGCCTGGAATATCGGTGAGGCCGTTGGCCGGCAGCGCGTGCAACACCGCAAGACGCGTCAGGAAGGCAACCGCCGGCAACGTGATTGCAACGGCCCCTGCCAGGCAAATCAGCCAAACCCCCGAGCGGCGCAAGGTCGCCACACTGGTGAGTGTGCCGGCGCGGCTGAACAAGGCGGGCATCGCCGCGACCCCGAGCGCGATGGTCAGCGTCAGTAGCGCAAAACTGATCGGGTCATTGGCCATAAAGGGCTGCAGGAACGGCTTCACCAGCGCCGCCGGCGCCGAGCCCGGCAAGGTCAGCACCATGGCGGCAGGGCGGTTCATGTCCAGGCCAGCGGCCGCTTCCAGCCGCGCGGTTTCGGCGCTGACGATGCCATAGGAGATCTGCGGTAGCGGCAGATTGGTCAGTGGGATTGCCGCGATAACCGGCACCACCAGCAGGGCCAAAAGGGCGATCAGTCCGCAGGCCGCCCCGCTCCAGACGGCCCCGCGAACACCCGCTGCGATCACTGCGGTGCCGGCAATCGTGGCCAGCGACATGACCAGGACGACAGGATCTATGCCAAGCATATGGCTCAGCAGAAAAGTGACGATCTTGAATTCACCAATCAGGAGCAGCAGGCAGGGTAGGGTTAACGCGATGGCAGCGGCCAGCCTCAGCATCCGGCTCTCGAAGCGGCGGCCGAGATAGCTTGCGATCGTGTACGACCCGTCCTTGCGGGCAAACGGTGCGATCAGAACCACATGAAGCACTAGGCCGAGCATAATACCGATGGTGAACGGCAAGGCATCGAAGCCGAGAAAGAAGAAGGCACCGGGTAGCGCAACAAGGCCGGTGGCCCCGAACACGGCCGCGAGCATCGATACGGCGCTGATGGCCGGCGGACACATGCGGTTGCAGGCATGCCAGCCCGCGCGCGTATTGGTTACCGTAAGGGCTCCGATCACGAGGACTGCCAGGCCCGGAAAAGCAACTTGTGCAAGCGTCAGCCGCGCCGACGGTGATCCAAGCTGATCGAAAATGAGCAGCAGCAACACCAGCGACACGAATCCGCTGGCGAGAATGGCGAAGTAGCCTCCGGCCGAAGCCGGGGGCGTGCGCGGACGGCTTGGGATGGTTACGGACAGGGCTGCACTCGTTTGGTCAATCATAGGGTGGGCTGAGCCTCTTTGCGAAGCCCACTGATCCCCGGGGACTGGCGGGCTTCGCAAAGAGGCTCAGCCCACCCTACGGATCTCGGCGAACCCCTCAGCCATCGCCGTGGGCGCCATGCCAGCGGTCGATGCGTTCCTGCACGGCGGCAAACCGGGCGACCACGCCGATACAAACCAGCACCACGCCGTGCACAGCAATCAGATATCCGATCGGCAGTCCGGCCAAGGACAGCGGCTTGAGATTGAGTAGCCAATACGGCAATCCCACAACCAATAGGCACGGCCAGGCCAAGGTAAACAGCATCAGAACCTTGGTTTGACGCCAGTATGGCTTGCGTTCGATGCCATCCGCCATGGTTTCCCCCGTAACTCTTCTGTTGTTCTGGTTTGGCGTAAAGCTTGTCTTTTCCATGACGTTGCGAGCGTACTTGACATGTTCTATGGTCAGCACCGCGACTCATCTGCAATCGGAACAAGTACTTCGCGCCTGGCGCGTGGCGGCCCGATCTGAGGAGAGCGCGGTGGAATTGTCAAAACTCAGCAAGCGACGGGGAAAAGAATGGGACTTCTCAGCGAATTCAAAGACTTTGCCATCAAGGGCAACATGATCGACATCGCCGTCGGTATTATCATGGGTGCGGCCTTCGGCACCGTGATCAGCTCGCTCGTCAACGACGTGATCATGCCGCCGATCGGCGTGGCCATGGGCGGCGTTGATTTCTCGAACATCGGCCCGACGCTGAAGGCGGCCGGTCCCGATGGCAAGGGCGGCATCATCTGGGCCGTCGGCAAATTCATCAACGCTATCATCAGCTTCCTCATCATCTCGGGCGCTGTTTTCATGCTGGTCAAGGCGGTCAACGCGGCCAAGACCATGGCCATGAAGCCCGTCCCGGCCGCCGCTCCGGCTGCCCCGCCGCGCTCCGAAGTACTGCTGGAGGAAATCCGCAACGCGCTGGTCAAGCGCTAGGCGCCGGTTCGTACAAACCGAAAAAATCAGGGGCGGCCGCTTTGGTCGCCCGTTTGCTTTGCGGTCACAGATGTGGTGCAGCAATGTCACCGCGCGCACCCAAGCGGGGATGGCGCCGCGCGACAGCTTGCCAAGCCATTGACCATTTGCCAGCTTCGACTCCTGATGCGTTAAGGGTTATCCATGAGGGAATCCCCTAGGAGTTGCGATGTCTCGCGTGGTCCGAACCGTCCTGTCGTGTGCCTTTTCCTGCCTCTGTCTTGTCGCGCACGGTCTTGCCACCGTCGCATTGGCCCAGACCGCGCCGGCCTCGCCCGACGTCAGCAACGTAAAGACCTTCCACGACGTCGGCAAGCTGCAGGGCCTCACTTTCACCACCGACGAGGACGCCAAAAAGCTGGTCGACGACCTGCTCGGCTATCTCGGCCTGCATGCCGACTATCGGATCTACGTGACCGACAACACGGCCGCCACCGCGAATGCCGCAGCGGCCTACGATACGGTCGACAAGACCCGGGAAATTTTCTTCAACCGCACGTTCATGCAGAAATATCAGGCCTCGTCCCATTCGGACGTCGGGCTGCAGTTCATCGCCGCCCACGAACTCTCGCATCTGATCGCGCTGCATGCGCAACGCCACATCGATCCGATCCAGCAGGAGATCGAGGCGGACTACTACGCCGGCTTCGTGCTCGGCGCCAAATTGGGCGATTGCGACCGCGTGGTCGCCGCCATCTCCGCCTTCCCCGACCAGGCCGCGCGCGAAAGATCCGCCACCCATCCTGCGCTCGCGCAACGCCGCGTCGCGGTCGGCAAAGGCTGCAGCGACGCCACCGGCGAACTCCCCGCCGAGCTTTCCAACGTCGCCATCCCCACCGCCAATGTGCCGAGCATCCTCACGCAGTTTACCACCAAGTTTAACCGCGACATCTACGGCAAGGACGTGGCGCTCATTGCCGGTAAGCCAGGAATTCCCGGCTCGACCCTGGAGAGCTGCGCCCACGTCTGCTACGGCCTGCCCAGCTGCAAAGGCTTCACCTTCAATCGCTGGAAGAATTTCTGCTACCTCAAGGGCGATCTGGGCGACGAGACCTTCCTGCATCCCGCCGGCATCATCGGCGTGAAGAAGCCGCTGACCATCCCGAATGTCTCCACCACCGCTGAGACGACATCGGAATATCTGTTCAATGCCGTATTCACTGACCTGCCACTAAAAGAGACGTCCACACCCGATTACCAGACTTGCCGCAAGACCTGCCAGGGCGACATTCACTGCGTGGCGTTCTCCTACCTGCGCGCCGCCGGCAAATGCAAAATGTTCAACCGCGTCGAAGGCTACTACCGCGACGACGCCTACGACAGCGGGTATAAGTGGCAGCAACCCAATGTGACGTGGACCGGGACTGTGACGGGGAAACGGTGATGGTCCGGATTCGTTCGTACAGGGACGGAGCAAGTGGCCGCCCCTCACCCCGACCCTCTCCCCGTAAGTACGGGGCGAGGGGGATTGTCCCTCTGGCGGCGGAGAAAGTGTTTGGAGTGGAGCATGCTATCTCCTCTCCCCGTATTTTACGGGGAGAGGAGACCGCGTCTCGCAGCCGCCCTCTTTTGGCGGCAAGAGCCACGCGGTCGGTGAGGGGCGGCAGCTGGCTCCGGCTGCGTGCGTACAGGGACGGGCCCCGAATTGGCCCCTGTCCGTTCGCGAGACAAACTCGCAATCACACAAGCAGCACGCGGGCACGCTGTGCCTGACACCCAGTAAGCCGCCCGTCCCGATCAATCTACAGTAAACGGAGGATTCACCATGGCCATCGATCGTAAGCGCGACCTCACGCGCCGCACAATAATGCAAGGCGCAGGCGTTGCGGCCTCGACGGCTCTGCTGAGCGGACTGCCCCTCAGCGCCGCCGAAGCCGCCACCACCCCGCGCACGCGCTACGACATCAAAACCCCGCAAGGCAAAGCCGCGCTCGACCTCTACCGCGAGGCGGTTGGAAAAATGCAGGCGCTGCCCGAGGGCAATCCGCTCAGCTGGAATTTCCAGGCCAACATTCATGCCCACAACCATTCCGCATCCGAGGCGCTGGCCCTGTTCAGCGAGGCCGGCGTCACGCCCGCGATGAAAACCCTCGCGCTCGGCCCGAGCGGTTCCGGCGCCGGCGGCATCTGGTGGACCTGCTCGCACGATCACGACAATCTCGACGGCGCGCCCGCCGACAGCTACGCCACCCACTTCACGGCCTGGCACCGGCTCTATCTCTGGCACTTCGAGCGCGTCTGCGAGGCGGTGCTCGGAAAACCTTTTGCATTGCCCTATTGGAACTACCTCGACTTAACGCAGCTGAAACTGCCGCCAGCGGTGCTGGCCGAAAAGGTCAAGATCAAAGGCGCGCTCACCGACAACGCCCTCTACTTCGCCGACCGCCGTCCCGAATTCGTCACCCAAGGCCTGCGCGCGATAAAATCCGATCTGGCGAATACGGATATTCTGGCGCGCGACACCATGCGCTCAAAGACGTTCTTTGATCTGTCGACGAGCAACGGCGGCTTCCGCCAGGGGTTCGTCAGCGCGCTCGACGGCACCCCGCACGGAAGTGTGCACGTGCGCGTCGGCACCGACGACGGCCTGGGCATGGCCGCCTTCGAAACCGCCGCGCGCGACCCGATTTTCTGGCTGCACCACGCCAACATCGACCGCCTGTGGGAGAGCTGGCGCGCGCCCAATCTTTCCGGCGTCTCGGCCAAGGACCCCAAGGCCCCGAAAGCCGCGAATTGGCTGAACAAGTCCTTCACGTTTGCGGGCGCCGACGGAGCTGCGTCGATAAAGGCCGCCGCCGCCTCGCTGTCCCTGAAAGGCCTCGGCTACCGCTACGACCGCCTGCAGCCGGTCGGCGCCATCGCCTTCCTCGCGCCCAACGCCGAAACCACCGTGGTCAAGGTCACGACGGTTTCCGAGACCGCCGCCGGGCCCGGCGCCACGGTGGCCCAAGGCAACGCGCCGGTCGTGATGACCCTCGCGCCAGCCCTGGAGGCCAGCGCCGTAAAAGCCCTCACGCGCGACGGCGGCAACCAGTTCTGGCTGGTGATCGACGTCGCCACGACCAAGAACCCGCGCTCGCTGTTCGAAGTGCAGGTGAAAGCCAAGAAGGCGGCTACCGGCGAGGCGACCGAGCAACGCACCGTCCAGACCTTCAACCTCTTCAACGCCGGCATGCACCAGCGCCACGGGCTGGGCTACAAGACGGCCTGGCAGGTGGATGTGTCCGAGCTGGTGCGGGCGAGCCGTCTGGATCTGGGGAGGCCCGTGGAGGTGACGGTGAAGCCGGTCGGTGGCGAGGCCGGCGGCCTGGTGACGATCGGGCGGATGCGGATTGAGGCGCAGTAGGGGGGCTGATCCGAAGCCTTGACGAATTTACGAATTGGTTCGGATGGAGCGCAATAGCGTCACGACTAAATCGACGTTGGTGAATGGCTTGTCGCCGGCAAACGGATTGAAGCGTTCTTTCAGCTTGGCTGCGCGCCTTATGGCCTCGCTCAATGCAGGCTCGGTTATCGAGTAGACGTTCCGAGCGCCTTTTTCATAGCCTATAATGTGCTGCTTGGTTCTACCAAGTATATGTCCACGCTCAGAATATTCGAAGATATCAACAAAATGCAACAACAACCAAAGTTCGAAACAGGGAACAGACGCGATCGCAGTGAACGGCACGGGTTTGCGTTCGTCGTTACGCAGT
>JAYUAJ010000003.1:0-2743 GCA_043741375.1 Hyphomicrobiaceae bacterium
GGGCAGCCCCTCACTCTGCTGTGCAGATGGTGCCAGATTGAAAGGGTCAAATGCAAGGTTGTGCCAAATGAAAGGAGCAAACCTGCCCGTATGCCCTTCGTCTCCCTCAAACATCATGTGAGTACCCGCTCGCGCTGCGACCTCGGAGAAACCTGCGGTTAGGTCACTGGGTTGGTGACAACATGAGAGATCGAAAGTGACAGCTTGAAGGGAAACCGACAGCCTGGCCAGGCTTCACACCGAGGGGCTCGGTCAGTTCCTCGGGCACGTACAGCCACATGGGCGCCGTGCAGTAGTAGCAACGGCCGTGTTGGGCGAAGTAGGCGGTCTCGCGATGGGATTTGATGCGCTGTTGATTGCGTTTGCTCATGGGGGACTCCGTGGTGGACAGTCCCCGATGGCGTTCAAACGCTCAGTGCGGACATCGGCTGAAGTTCATCCCGATGGTGCTGCGCTATTCGGCGCAGCGGGCTTGGCTTCCGGGCACAAGCGCCTCGGTAGCTTGCCAGAGCGCGTGGCTGGATGCAAGGCACCGCAAAGCTTGCTGTCGCGGCGGCTGGTTGGGTCGCGTACCTGCGCTTCGTCGCCGATGCCAGCAACGGGGGGATTCGGCCATGAGCCGCCCCCCCGCGTGCGACCGCTTCCGGCATATCTCTCGCGTCAACGGCTGCCCAGAGCATGCCGCGCACCGCCATCCTCCCGCGGCTCGTAGCGGTGCTTGCGTCTCGGCCCGCACCTCACTTTGCGGGCGCCGGGATCTGGCCGTCGAGCGGGTCGCTGTCGCCGCCCGCGTGCTGATCCAATCGCCGGCGACGACGGCCGATCCGTGCGACCGCGAAATCGAGGCCACGCGGGCCAACACGAAGGCGGCAGTGCGCTTCGGCGATGGCCGGCCGGCAACCCGCACGAGCGTTGGCAACGAGGCGCCGTGATCCGGTGCGGGAGCACTGCGTCCAGCCGGGTTCTTCGCACGCGAAGGGATTCCATCACGCGACCGCATCGACTAGAGTCTGCTGGACGGTGTGCTCTCGACGCCACTGTGCAGACGCGTTCCGCGCCCGAAAGACACCCGCATGCGCTCCATCTTCATCAGCTACCGACGGGAAGACTCAGAAGGCCAGGCCGGCCGCTTGCTGAAGGACTTGGCCGACCACTTCGGTCAGGACGCCGTGTTCATGGATGTCGCCGCCATCGCGGCCGGGCGGGACTTCCGGCGCGTCATCGATGAGAACGTCGGCACCTGTGGCGTGCTGCTTGCGTTGATCGGCAAGGCCTGGCTCACGGCGCAAGACGCTTCGGGCCAACGCAGGCTCGACGACCCGGCCGATTTAGTGCGCCTCGAAACCGCGTCGGCGCTGAAGCGCGACATCCCGGTGGTGCCAGTGCTGGTGCACGGCGCGTTGATGCCGAGGGCTGACCAGTTGCCGCTGGACTTGGCGGAACTGGCCTACCGTAACGGTGTCGAGCTGACCCATGCGCGCTGGGATTCGGATGTCCAGGTGCTCATCAAGGCGCTGGAGCCCTTCGTGCAAGCGCGAAGCGGCCACGCCGCGGCTGCCGTCCCGACAGCTGCCGCACGGCAACCAAGCCATGGGCGCAGCGTTGCCGTGGCGGTCGGCGCACTGATCGCCGTTGCTGCGGCCTTCGGGGTCTACCGGTGGTTGGCGGTCCCGCGACCGGTGGCAACACCCGCGTCGATCGCGAGTGCCGGGCCTGACGTCCCAGTGAAGCCGCCTGCCGGGATGCCCGATGCGGCCGCTCCTGCCATGCCAGATACCGGCGCAGCGGCGGCGCGGGCCGAACACCTGGCCCGCGCCAAGGGCAAACAGGAAGCGCTGGCGGCCAGTAACGCGGCCGACAAACGCACGGCCGAGACCGTGGCCGCGAACAACGCCGCTGCCGAGAAAGTGGCCCGAGACAAGGCGGCGGAAAAGGCCCTGGCAGACCGGGCGGCGACAGACAAGCTGGCTGCAGACCGTGCGCTGGCCGACAAGGCCGCTGCGGAAAAATTGGAGACGGACCGGGACCGTGCAGCAGGCGTGCTCAACCCTGGGCAGCCCACAAGTGCCGTAACGTACGGCCAACCAATCGCCAATCGACGTGTGATGCTCATTAACGCCCAAACCGGCAAGTGCCTGACTATCGCCGGGGGGCGGAGCACCGACAACAACGTGAAGGCTCTTCAGTTCGATTGCGACGGTGATCCGTCTCGCTCCTGGAGCATCAACGCGACCGGCAGCGACGTCTACCAGATCAGCAACGTGCAAACGGGCAAGTGCCTGACGATTGCCGGGGGGCGGAGCATCGACAACAACGTGGAGGCTCTCCAGTTCAACTGTGACGGCGATCCGTCGCGAACCTGGAGGATCACCGCGTCCGGCGGTGGCGTCTACCAGATCAGCAACGTGCAGACTGGCAAGTGCCTAACGATTGCCGGGGGGCGTAGCACCGACAACAACCTGACGGCTCTTCAGTTCAACTGTGATACTGATCCGTCACGCACCTGGAGGATCCGCCCGGCTGGACAGTGAGTCGATTGACCTCAACCGGATTCGGCCGCCGCGAGACATCGCGGTCGCCGCTCCAGAACTGCAGCACCACCGCGAGGATCATGTCAGGTCATTCCAGCGGCATCTCGAACCAGTCGAAGACGTGAAACTCCAGGCTTTCGCGTTGGCCTGACTGGTTGCCGTAGTTGCCCGCAACATGGCCGCTCATCTTGTGGACCTGATCGCGGCTCCAG
>JAYUAJ010000004.1:0-6479 GCA_043741375.1 Hyphomicrobiaceae bacterium
CTGTCGGCTGGCTGTTCATCGGCATGATTGTGTTTGGCGGTGTTTACTTCTTTACCGACCTCAGATCGCTAACCCGCGCGGTTGTCGACCAATACGCCGCCAACTCGGATGACGGATCAGAGGACGCAGCGCCCGCGGTCCGCCAGGCCAGCGCCAGCGGCGGCGAGGTGCGCATCCACGCTGGCGAGGGCGGGCATTTCTTTTCCGATGTGGAAGTGAACGGCCGCTTGATCAGCGCTGTGGTCGACACTGGGGCGACTGGCGTGGCGCTCAGCTATGAAGATGCGCGCACCATCGGCATCCGCCTGGACGAGGCCGATTTCACGATGGAATCGAAAACCGCCAACGGCAGCGCCAAGATTGCCCCGATCACCCTGGACCGGGTGCAGATCGGCGATATCGAGGTTCGCGACGTGCAGGCTTTCGTCGCCGAGCGCGGAAAGCTGTTCCAGACTCTGCTGGGGATGAGTTTCCTGCGCCGCCTCAGCCACATCGACATCCGCGGCCAGGAGCTGGTACTGGTGCAGTAGACAGCAGACTTGCGCATGTCTGTCCTCTCCCCCCTTTTCAGGGGGAGAGGAGACCGCGTCTCGCAGGCGCTTCTTCAGCGCCAAGAGCCACGCGGTCGGTGAGGGGCAGCCACGTGCACCGGCCCTTTCACCACCGGTACGGAGCAAGCGGCTGCCCCTCACCTGTCGCTGATTCCTCGCCGCTGGGGCGGCTCGGGCGACATCCTCTCCCCCTGAAGAAGGGGGAGAGGAGGGTCCACCGCCCACCACCGTACACCATCACGGAGCCCATTATGTTTCCCACCCCGCGCGCCGACCTCAAGCCAAACACGTTCGAGTTCGAGCGCACGCCGCTGGTGAAGTCGACGGGCTTTCGCGAATACGATGCCCGCTGGCTGTTTCCGACCGAAGTTAACTTGATGGGCCTGCAGGCCATCGGCCTCGGGCTTGCGACTTTGGCGCGGCGGCGCAACGTGCCAGCGCGTTTCGTCGTGGGTCACGAT
The DNA here is from genome assembly GCA_043741375.1 of Hyphomicrobiaceae bacterium. Classification (GTDB taxonomy): domain Bacteria; phylum Pseudomonadota; class Alphaproteobacteria; order Rhizobiales; family Hyphomicrobiaceae; genus JANYHF01. Next base: position 1,013 of record JAYUAJ010000004.1, read on the forward strand.
TATCGGTCCTACTCCGCCTCAGTGAAGCAGGCATTGATGGCCGGCCTGATGGCGGGGGGGGCGGAGGTGCACGACATTGGCCTGGCGCTCTCGCCGATGGCCTATTTCGCGCAGTTCGAATTGGACGTCGAAGGCGTGGCGATGGTCACTGCCAGCCATAATGACAACGGCTGGACCGGCATCAAGATGGGGTTGCAACGTCCCCTGACGTTCGGCCCCGAGGAAATGCTGGAGCTGAAGGACATCGTTCTCACCGGCAAGAGCGAGACGCGGGACGGGGGCGGATACCGTTATGTCGCCGATCTCACGGATCGCTACTGCGCCGACCTCGCCAAACGTGGCAAATTCAAGCGCCGCATCAAGGTCGTCGCAGCCTGCGGCAATGGCACGGCGGGGGCGTTCGCGCAAAAAATCCTGGAAGCCGTCGGCTGCGAGGTCATCCCGCTCGATTGCACGCTCGACCACAGTTTTCCGCGTTATAATCCGAACCCGGAAGATATGAACATGCTGCACGCCATGGCGCATGCCGTCACCGAGCACAAGGCCGATTTGGCGCTGGGCTTCGACGGCGACGGCGACCGCTGCGGCGTGGTGGACAACACCGGTGATGAGATTTTCGCCGACAAGGTTGGCGTGATGCTGGCGCGCGACATCTCCTCCGTGCACAAGGACGCGCGCTTCGTGGTGGACGTGAAATCCACCGGCCTGTTCACCACCGATCCGGTGCTGATCGCCAATGGGGCGAAGACGGCCTATTGGAAGACCGGTCATAGCTACATCAAGCGCTACAACTACGAGCACGGCACGCTGGTCGGCTTCGAAAAGTCGGGTCACTTCTTCTTCAATACGCCGCTCGGCCGGGGCTACGACGACGGTTTTGTGTCGGGGCTCGCGGTGCTGGAAATGCTCGACCGCAACCCCGAAAAATCTTTGGCCGAGTTGAAGGACGCGCTACCCAAAACCTGGTCCTCGCCCACCATGTCGCCCCACTGCGGCGACGAGGTGAAATATAAGGTCGTGGACGGCGTGATCGCCCATTTCAAAGGCAAGGCCGCGCGCGGCGAAACGTTGGCGGGCCAGGCCGTCCGCGATATCGTGACGGTGAACGGCATCCGCATGACGTTGGCCGACGGAACCTGGGGTCTGGTGCGCGCCTCGTCCAACAAGCCCGAGCTGGTGATCGTGGTCGAAAGCCCGACGTCAGAAGCGAACATGAAGGCGATCTTCGCCGAGATCGATGGGCATCTTGGCACGATCCCTGAGGTCGGCGCGTATAATCAAAAGATCTGACGCGAGGCCAAGCCTACGGCCCCGCCAGCGCCTTCAACGCCGCGACCGCATCGATGCGTCCTGCGCCAAAACTATCGTCCATTCCGGGCGGGCCCAGGTCTTTGGCGCTGTGCTCCATCAGGGCCAGCGCGCCAGCGGGCGTCAAGTCGGGACGGATGGCGTGCAACAGCGCCACGACGCCGCTGACATGGGCGGCGGCTTGCGAGGTGCCGCTGACGAGGCTGTAGCCCCCGCCCGGCGTGGCCGAGAGGATGTCGACGCCCGGCGCCGAAACCGTGATGTAGGCGCCGGTATTGGCGCGTGCGAACAGCCCGTCCTGTTGGTCGGTTGCGGTTACGGCGAGCACGCCTCTTACGGCCGCGGGATGGGCGGGCGGCGCGCCCGGTCCCTCGTTGCCAGCGGCAGCGACAACCACGATGCCCTCGGCGATGGCTGCTGAAACGGTGGCGTCCACAACCGGATCTTCAGGGCCCGCCAGGCTCATGTTGATGACGTCGGCGTGCTGCTCGGCAGCCCAGTCGAGGCCGCGGCGCAGCGAGTCCGAGGTCGCCTCCACAGCGACGCCTGCGCCTGAGGGAAATGCGCGGATGGACAAGAGACTTGCCTCCGGCGCGATCCCGAGCAGTCTTCCGTGCGCGGCGATGATGCCGGCGATGCCCGTGCCGTGCGGCCCGACATCCCACAGGCCGTCGCCGACCGCATCGAAGCGGTCGCGCACGCTGCCCGAAAGGTCCGGATGCGTCTCATCGATCCCGGTATCGATGATGGCGATCAGTGGGCGGCGCTTGCCTTCAGCGGCCGCCTGTGCGTCGCCCGCCCCGATCACGTCCAGCGCATACTGAGGCAACAGCGGCTTGCGCGGAGCCTGGCCCGCCGCAGGGCCATATAGAAAATTCGGCTGCGACCGCAGCATACGCGCATCCCCGGTCATGGCGGCGAGCACGGTGGGAACCGGCCGCCCGTCACGGATGCGGAAGCGCACGATGGGCGTGCGCAGCAATCTCGATGGCGTGAATGTCTCCAATTGCAGACTGAATTGCTGCGCCACGGCCTGGGCCGTCGCGAGGGTGCTGCCCGGCTGTAGCACGGCCACGATCTCGTTCGGCCGGAACCGCCCAGAGATTGTCGCTGGGAGCGCCTCGAACGCCGGGGGCGCCGTATTGGCGACGGGAGCAGCGCTGTTACCTCCCTGCCCACCACCGGCAGAACCTGCGCCGCCGCCTGCGCCCGGAAAAGTCGCCCCGCCTGGCCCCGTGTTGCTGTTCACCACCCCGCCCCCGCCGCTCGGCGGCAGCGACTTGGCATAGGCCAGCAACTCAGCTGCCGTCATCGGCGGTAAGGCGCGCGACGCCGCACCAAACGCACAGTGGGCTGACGACGCCAGCAGCAGCGCCGTCAATCCGATCGCTCTCATTCGCACCATGGCTGCTGCTCCTTCTAGGGGCCCGCCGGGGCGGCAAACTGGATAACCGTCTTGTTCGATGTCAGCGCCGTGATCAGTAGGTCGCGCTCGGCGTCGCTCAGCACCTTCTCCGACAGCCGCACCTTATACACGCCCGCCTTCGGCCCATCAGCGATGGTGATGCCAAGCGGCTTCATGGCCAGCTCGACGTCGTGGATGGTTGCCGTCGGGGCAAACCCAACCAGGGCGAAACTGCCCGGCTGCTCGGCCTTGGGCGCCGAGGCGGTGTGCGAGACCTTCTCGCCCAGCGTTGGCGCCGGACGGTTCAGAAGCAACGCGCCGATGGTCCCGGCCTGCAGAATGATCGCGACCGCCGCCATGGCCGCGACGGGAACCAGGGCCGAGCGCGACCCCAGCCAATCGATCCCGCTCTGCACCAGGTTCGACAGACTCGCAAAGCCCGACCGCCGCGACAGCGACTTGGCGTCGATCGCCTCCATCACCTTGTGCAGCGCATCCGCCGACGGCGCGCCAACAGCCTCGTTGTTCATCACGGTATCGCCGCGCTCGGCCTCGATCAGATCGAGTTGCTTGCGCATATCCGGATGGGCGGCCAGATAGGCCTCCACTTCGCGCGCCTCGCCTGCATCCAGCTTGCCTGTGACGAACCACGGCAACAGCATTTCGATATTTTCGCGCTCCATCTCGGGAGCCATCCGGTCGCTCATGGCCAACCCCTGTCGATGCCCGCCGCCGTCAGCATTTCTGACAACTTCTTGCGAGCGTAAAACATCCGCGTCTTGACGGTCGCCTCCGGAATGCCAAGCACCGCGGCGACCTCTTTCACGCTCTGTTCGTGATAGTAAACCAAATCCATCACCACGCGCTGATCGTCCGGCAACCGGTTGAGACACGCGCGCAACGCCGCCGCCTTGTCGCTTTTTGCTACCGTGGTCTCGGCAGTGTCGCTGTCATCGGGAATGGCCTCAGCCACCCCCTCATCGAGCCCTACGTCGCGCTTCTTGCGCAACGAGCTTACCGCCTTGTTGTGCGCGATGGACAGCATCCAGGTGGTCGCCGAGGACGTGCCCTCGAAACGTCCAGCCTGTTGCCACACCGCCAGGAAAATTTCGTTCACCAGTTCCTCCGCCACCGCTTCGTTGCGCACGCGGCGCAACACAAACCTGAAAACGCGCGTCCGATGCCGGGCAAACAGCATCGGCATCGCCTGACGATCGCCCTTGGCGAGCCGTGCGATCAGATCGATATCCGAGATCGGCTCACTCATGGGCATTCATCTTGCGTTCAGTTGGTCGCTGCGGGGGGTAGGAAGGTTCAATGCGATCGGAGGAAGATGCACGGAACGGGCCAGCGGGGGCAAGAGGGATGAGGGAGGCCTTAAATTCTTGCAAGTGGCGCCGAGGGAATTTGGGTCGCGCTCGTCTTGGGATGCGACAGGGTGAGCCGCATGACAGTGATCGACCGCATCACTATCGATCCCGCCGTTTGCACCGGCAAGCCGTGCATACGCGGCTTGCGGTTTCCGGTTGCGCGGCTGCTTGGGCTGCTGGCAGCCGGTGACAGCCGCGAGGCCATTTTGCGCAGGACAGGCGATATCGATCAGTCGCTGCGCTATGCGGCGAGCCTCGCTGACGACGAGACCGTTCAGCTGGCTGGATAGGCGGTTATGCGGTTCTTGATCGACATGCCGCTCAGCCCAGATCTCGCACCACATCTCGCATCATTGGGTCACGCTGGCGGGGTAGTGGGCTGAGCCTCTTGGCGAAGCCCACCAATGCGATCAGAGGAAGATGCACGGAACGGGCCAGCGGGGGCAAGGGGGATGAGTGGGGGATGTGGAGAGGGGGGCGTAGCGCCTCAGCCGTAGGCCGCGGGCAGCAGATCGAGGTCCACTGCAGGTTGCCTCATCGACCATGGGAGTGTGGCCGGGTTGGGCCAGGCAGGCTGCGACGGTGAAGCCCGCGCAGGAGACGGCAAGCCCCGGAGAACCGCCACTGCTGCCCGTGCACGTTGCGGCGGCGCAGCAACGTGCACGTTCGGCTCTGCGATGTCGAAGCCGCTATTGCTTGGCTTTCGCTTCCATGTAGCCCTGAGTTACCTCATTCTTGTGCGCCGCAAACGCTCCCAAGACTTCGCCTTTTTCTTTGTCAGGAACCTTGAAGTGATCGAGCGTCTTAGCAAGCTCGCCCGCGACGGCATCGAATTCTTCGGGAGAAATCTTCAGCTTCCTGTGCGCGGCTTCGAGGCCGAGCGTCGTGCTACCAGGTTCTGTAGCTGAGTACTGAAATGGACCGCCGCTGATATTGGCGACCCACAGCGTGCGCATGAATTTCAAACCGGGAAGCCGCGACAAGTTGTTGGTATGCCATTCCCGGAGCTGCGGGTTTTTTGATTGTTGGCCGGCAACGGGATTTTTCACCACCGCGTCACTAAAATAGTCGACGACGGCCGCAATGGCGAAGATGCCGCCAAGTCGGTAGTAGAGGGCGTTCGGGTCCTTTACGTCTTGCGCCGCTGCTGCAGCTTTGGGTGCTCCGAGCACACTGGCAAGACCTGCTGTCGACAGTATCGCTGCACCTTGCGTCAGGAACTGACGCCGCGGGCGAGTAAAGTCTTCTTCGCTTGTCATCGCTATCTCCCATCAGCGGACTGTTTGCGAACATGGCATGATGGCCAGTTCGCAACGCCGCCCTGGGAAATCAATTTAACTTTCCTCCAAGCCGACGCTCTAAATTAGATGCGGCAGATCAAAAA
>JAYUAJ010000005.1:0-6466 GCA_043741375.1 Hyphomicrobiaceae bacterium
AGCCTTCTTGGCGCGAAACACAACACTCGTGCTCGACCCTTTGTCGCGAACACGCTCGGATGCGAGATCCTGATCGCCTGGGCCCTGTTGCGCAAAGACGATGTTGTGCTCGGCACCTTCGCCATTGATGAGTGTGACTTGGACGATGTCGCCGGCCGCCGCCTTCAACTCCGGATTGACGGCGCCGTCGATTGTGCCGCCAAAGCCGATGAACACCATACGGCCTTCGGCGATACCCGAACGCAGGGTGTATTTCACATCCGGAATATAGCCGGCGGGTACTGATGGATCGGAAGCAGCGGGTGTCTCAACTTTGGCCGCTACAGGAGCGGCCGCCGCCTCGGCCTGCTTGCTGTTGCCCTTGAGATAATCAATCACCGCCGCCCGGTCAGCCGGCTGCGAGAGGCCGCCGAAGGTCATACGGGTACCAGGAACAAGTTCGCGAGGGTGCATCAGGAATTTGTCGAGGCTGGCGGCATCCCAAGTGAGGTTTGACTGTTTCAAGGCCTCTGAATAGTTGAATGCGGGCAACGAGGCTGCCTTGCGGCCAAAGACATTGTCCAGTGACGGGCCGAGCTTCGTCACACCCGGCGCGATGCTGTGGCAGGCTTGGCATTTCCGGAACACGGCCGCGCCATCCACAACCTCGTCAGCCTTCGCCAGAGATGGCGCTACTGCAGCGACCGCCAAGGCGAGCAAAGCTCCAGCGACATGCAAGTGATTCCGCATCGTCTTCCTCCCAGACAAAATATGCTTTCAGTATGCGGTATTGGATTGCCGTCCACTTTGATCTCAATCAACTGACGGCGTGAGGGGAGCGGGGGGCAGCGATGCGGTAAGCGGAAGGTCTTGGGCCAGAAGCAGAAAGTCGCCCCTCGGCAGCTCCGGGGTGAGGTGCAGACGGCCAGGCGGACGCATCTGCTAGGCGACGCGGGTCGCTGCCCCCAAGCAACGCTCGCAAGGTCAGCCAAAACAAAACCCGGCCGGACCGCGAGGGGCCGACCGGGTTTTATCGCAACTGAGCAGTCGTCGTGGTAAATCGTTAGGCGGCTTGGGCAACGTTGTTGTCGTTGACCGGAGTGTCGAGCCCGGGGCGGCCGTGCAGCACGGCGTCGCGGATCGCACCGCGGGCGATGCCGAGATCGGCCAGTTCGAGATCGCTGTAGCTTTCCAACTCGCGAACCGCGCTATTGATGCGGTTGGCGGTGAGACGCACGCCATGGTCGTCGGCGGCCAGCTTCCACGGCCAGGACTTGACGCCTGAGTCCAGAAGCTCGCGGGAGATGTTGATGTCGGCGAGCGTGCGGTCGTCCAGCTGCGAGAGCAGCTTGCGGTCGCGCCGGCGGGCCAGATAGCGGCCTACGTCGCTCGAAAGGCCCTGGAGACGGGTGCTAAGGGTGCTCATGATCTTCAACCTCGTTCGTAAATCGTCTTGCTCATCTCGGCCGCCGGATCTTTTGCCGAGCTTGCCACTGGAGCGAAGGTATGTCAGCTTGTGCAGCGCAGCAATTTCCTTCTTTTGCGCTGTCACGATAGTTAAACTAAACGGGCTTACTCAGGGCCACCATGAGCCAACATCTTTCACATCTTAATGCATTGAAAACATTCGAGGTGGTCGCGCGCCACCAAAGTGTTCGAAAAGCGGCAGAAGAGCTGAATGTGACACCCGCTGCTGTCAGTCATCAGATAAAAAAACTTGAAGAATACTTCGGAATTGCTTTGTTCAATCGGCATGAAGGGCGCTTTGAGCTGACTCAAGTCGGCCACGCTGCTTTACCTAAGCTTCAAGAGGGGTTCGAGAACCTTTCGCTTGCAGTGCAGCAAATGCGGGCTGTCACGGGGCGCCGCACGCTGCGGGTCCTGGCTGCGCCGTCGTTTGCCGCCAAGTGGGTGGCCCCCAGGCTGAACCGGTTTCTGACCCTGCAGCCGGACATTGATATCGAGTTGTCGTCATCGTCGGACTTGATCTCAGAAAATGTTCCCGCGTCGGTCATCAGCGCCGCGCTGCGCCAAAAAGAGGTCGATATCGCCATCCCGTTCGGGCGCGGGCGGTTCCCCGGCTGCAAGGCCACCAAGCTGATGGCGGTGGAGGCGGTTCCCCTGTGCAGTCCGGGCTATCTGGAGCAACAGCAGCTCAAGAAACCGGCCGATCTGCTTGAGCAGACGCTGCTGCATGACAATACGCGTTACCCCGAAAACCCGACCTGGACCGATTGGATGGCACTGGCCGGCCTCAACACCGCTGACGGCACCCGCGGCATCCATTTCGACCACGCCGTGCAGGCGCTGGAAGCGGCGATCAGCGGTCAGGGCGTGGCGTTGAGCTTAAAGCCCTTGGCGACGGCGGATCTGGCCGCCGGGCGGCTGGTGATCCCGTTCGACATCGCGCTGCCGCTGAAGATTTCCTACTACATGGTGCAGGATCAGGGCGCGCCGGATAAGCGCGTTGAGGCGTTCCGCGATTGGGTGATCGAAGAAGCGGCGGCGTAAGGGCTCGGCGTTGGCCAGCCGCGCTGCCTGAATTGGACCTTCCTCACCTGTCCCCGCCGGGTTGATATGCCGCTTAGCTTCTGGCTATGTGCCGGGCGAAGATGACCATAATTTCCCCAAACACCGGACCGCTTAGATCATGAGCCTCAGCGCTGCCGCAACTGCGGCCCCAATGCCCGATATGAAAGTTTCCGTGCGCCAGCTGTTCGGCATCGACGCCGATTTCGAGGTGCCGGCCTATTCCAAGCCGGACGCGCATGTGCCCGATACCGATCCCGACTATCTGTTCGACCGCGACACCACGCTGGCGATCCTAGCGGGCTTTGCCCACAACCGGCGCGTGATGGTCTCGGGCTACCACGGCACCGGCAAGTCGACGCACATCGAGCAGGTGGCCGCGCGCCTGAACTGGCCCTGCATCCGCGTCAACCTCGACAGCCACGTCAGCCGCATCGATCTGATCGGCAAGGACGCCATCGTCCTCAAGGAGGGCAAGCAGATCACGGAATTCCGCGAGGGCATTCTGCCCTACGCGCTGCAAACTAACACGGCGCTGTGCTTTGATGAGTACGATGCCGGCCGTCCGGATGTCATGTTCGTCATCCAACGCGTGCTGGAGCAATCCGGAAAGTTGACGCTGCTCGACCAGAGCAAGGTGATCCGTCCGCATCCAGCGTTCCGGCTGTTCTCGACCACCAACACCATCGGCCTCGGCGATACCTCCGGCCTCTATCACGGCACGCAGCAGATCAATCAGGGGCAGATGGATCGCTGGTCCATCGTCACCACGCTCAACTATCTGCCGCACGACGCCGAAACGAAAATCGTCCTCAGCAAAGTCAAGAGTTTCAACAAGAAGGCCAAGCAGGGGATCGTCTCGAACATGGTGCGCGTCGCGGACCTCACCCGCAACGCCTTCATGAACGGCGATCTCTCCACCGTCATGAGCCCGCGCACCGTCATCACCTGGGCCGAGAACGCCGAGATCTTCAACAACGTCGGCTTCGCCTTCCGGCTCACCTTCATGAACAAGTGTGACGAGCTGGAGCGCGGCCAGGTGGCCGAATTCTATCAGCGCTGCTTTGGCGAAGATTTGCCGGAAAGCGCGGCGAATGTGGTGATGAGTTGAAGGCGTGATATCCTGGCCGCAACTGAGGAGTGACCAGCGGTGACCGCAAAACGTAAATCACAACTGCCCGAAGATCCAATGACAGTTGACGAGTATCTGGTTTGGGCAGAGAGCCACCCTGGCAAATACGAACTGCAGGACGGCCTCGTAGTCGCGATGGCTGCTGAGCGGGCGAGTCACGCCGAGATGAAGTTTGCTGTGCAGACGGAGCTTCGGCGCGCCATCAAGGCGGCAAAGCTGAACTGCCACATGTTGCCGGATGGAATGACAGTTCGCACCGAAGATAAGACGGCGTATGAGCCTGATGCTCTTGTCTATTGCGGGCAAAAATTGCCTGGCAAAGAGTTGGAAGTCCGCAATCCGGTTATTGTGGTCGAGGTGCTTTCACCTTCGACGGGACGGCACGACAGCACGACAAAGTTGGAAGGTTATCTGGGTTTGCCAAGTCTCAAGCACTATATGATCGTCAATTCGGTAACCTTGCGTTTGGTTCTGCATAGTCCGAGTGCCGACGGAATAGTTCGGACCCAGATCCTGTCGAAGGGGAAGGTTAAGCTCGATCCGCCCGGCATGGATTTCAACCTAGACAACGTGTTCTCCCCCGCCTGATCCAATTCAACGGTATCACCTATTGACCCGCAACCTTGCCCTATTCCTGAACTTCTTCTGCCCTGGCCTTGGCAGCCTTGTGCTTGGCAAATGGCGCGTCGGCCTGGCGCAGCTCGCCATGGTGGTGCTGGCGCTGATCGCCTTCCGCTACAGTTTCCAGAGCTTCTACGCCATCCTTGTGCTGATCGCCGCTTGGGCCTGGGCGCTCGCTACCGCCGAGTATTCGGCGCGCTCGGGCGGGGTGAAACGCGAGCGGGCTTGAACTGGCCTGCCGCTTCAGCACCGAAAGATTGACATCGATCCATGGCCACTCCGCCCCCGTCCGCCAACAAACGCAAGGAAGCGCCCGCCGAACCCTTGAAGCGGGCGATTGCGCTCTGCGCCCGCGCGGTCGCCGCCGACGGCGAGATGCAGGTGAGCTTCGCCCCTGGCGCGCCGGTGCTGGACGGCAAGACGATGAAGCTGCCCGAGCCCAGCCGCGCGCCCTCCAAGGCCGAGGTCGCCATCTTGCGCGGGCACGCGGACTCGCTGTCGCTGACTGCGGCTTGCCATGACCCCAAGGTGCACGCCCGGCTCGCCCCGCCGGCAGGCCAGGCCCGCTCCGTCTTCGAGGCGGTCGAGCGCGCGCGCGTGGAAGCGCTGGGCGCCAACCGCATGGTCGGCATGGCGGAAAATCTCAGCGCCAAAACCGAGAGCCATTACGCCCACGCGCGCTTTGCCGAAATCTCCAAGCGCGAAGACGCGCCGATGGAGGATGCGCTCGCCCTCCTGGTGCGCGAAAAGCTGACGGGCCGGGCGCCGCCTAAACAGGCCAAGAAGATCGTCGATCTTTGGCGCCCCTGGGTTGAGGAGAAGGCGGGCGATACGCTGGCCGAGCTGAAGACGCTGGTCGAGAACCAGCGCGAATTCGGCAAGCTGATGAATAGCGTGCTGACCAAGCTCGAGCTGATGGAGGACATGGAGCCGGGCGACCAGGACGGGTCCGAAGGCGACCCCGAGGACGATCCCGAGAAGCAGGACGAGGACGGCGCTGAGAACGGCGAGAACGGCGACCAGCAGGAGAGCGCCAGCCAGCAGGAGATGGCGGATGGTGACTCCGGCGAGGAAACCGAAACCTCCGAACAGGCCGATAGCGACGAGTTCGACGTCGAGACCGACGATGCGCAAGAAGCCGACGGCGACGACCCATTCCGCCCCAATTTCAGCGTGCTCGATAATCCGGAGGCCTTCGGTTACAAGGTCTTCACCAAACTGCACGACGAAGAGGCGGAAGCCGAAGATCTGTGCTCGCCCGACGAGTTGGAACGCCTTCGCGCCTTCCTCGACAAAGAGCTGCGCAACCTCTCGGGCGCGGTTTCTCGACTCGCCAATAAACTGCAGCGCCGCTTGCTGGCGCAACAGAACCGCAGCTGGGATTTTGACCTCGAGGAAGGCACTCTCGACGCCGCCCGCCTGACGCGCGTGGTCATCGACCCCATGCACGCGCTCTCCTTCAAGCACGAACGCGACACCGAGTTCCGCGACACGGTGGTTACGCTGCTCTTGGACAATTCCGGTTCTATGCGCGGACGCCCGATAATGGTGGCCGCTTGCTGTGCCGATATCCTGGCCCGCACGCTGGAGCGTTGCGGCGTGAAGGTGGAAATCCTGGGCTTCACCACCCGCGCCTGGAAAGGCGGCCAGTCGCGCGAACAGTGGCTCGCCGGCGGCAAGCCCCCCGCGCCGGGACGGCTCAACGATCTGCGCCACATCATCTACAAGACCGCCGATACGCCCTGGCGCCGCGCCCGGCGCAACCTCGCCTTGATGATGCGTGAAGGCCTGTTGAAGGAGAACATCGATGGCGAGGCGCTGGCCTGGGCGCACCGCCGCATGCTGGCGCGACCCGAGCAGCGCCGCATCCTGATGATGATCTCGGACGGCGCCCCGGTCGACGATTCCACGCTGTCGGTGAACTCCGGATCGTATCTGGAGCTGCACCTGCGCCAGGTCATCAACGAGATCGAAGCCCACTCGCCGGTCGAGCTGATGGCCATCGGCATCGGCCACGACGTGACGCGCTATTACAAGCGCGCCGTAACGATCACCGACCCCAGCGAATTGGCGGGCGCGATGACCGATCAGCTGGTAGCGCTGTTCGAGGAGAAAGCGGCGACGAAGGCGCCAGCACTGCGGCGGCGGACGGCGCGTAGGGTGGGCTGAGCCTTCGCGAAGCCCACCGTCTGCCGCCGTAACGGT
>JAYUAJ010000006.1:0-6462 GCA_043741375.1 Hyphomicrobiaceae bacterium
TCCTTCTCCCCGTTCTTACGGGGAGAGGACAGACTTCGTAAGGTGGGCTGAGCCTTTTTGCGAAGCCCACCGCCTACTCGTGAACGGTGGGCTTCGCAAAAAAGCTCAGCCCACCCTACGGATCCGGCGTCTCGCACCATTTGGGGCGAAGCCGCCGCAATCTGAGTTGGAGCGCTTCTCGCGCCCCTAACCGCCATTCTGCGGGACAGCTGCTTTCTCCGCCGATCCAATCGGCGGCGCATGCCCTGTCCCCTCCGTATCCGATCAAAGGGACACCCAAAACATGCAAATCATTCTCCTGGAACGCATCCATAAACTCGGCCAGATGGGCGACGTCGTCACCGTCAAGGACGGTTTTGCGCGTAACTTCCTTTTGCCGCAGAAAAAGGCCCTGCGCTCCAACAAGGCCAACCTCGCCCACTTCCAGGACCAGCGCGTGCATCTGGAAGCACGCAACCTGGAGCTGAAGACGGAAGCCGAGGCCGTGCACGGCAAGCTGGAGGGCCAGACTTTCGTGGTCATCCGGCAAGCCGGCGACACGGGCCAGCTCTACGGCTCGGTCTCGACCCGCGATATCGCCGAGGCGGTCACCACGGGCGGCTTCAAGGTCGACCGCGGCCAAGTTCTCCTGGACAAGCCGATCAAGACACTCGGCCTGCACGAGACCCGCGTCGGCCTGCACCCCGAGGTCAGCGCCAAGGTGACCATCAACGTCGCCCGCTCGACGGATGAAGCGACCCGGCAGGCCAAGGGCGAAGACGTCATGGCCATCAAGGACGAGACGCCGGAGTTCGAAACCTTTAACGAGGACGCCGTGTTTGAGGAAGGCGCCGCACGCCCCAGCGAGGCGGCCGCCGAAGAGGGCGAGGCAAAGGCCTAACCCTACCGCAATATGACTGATATTGACGCGCCGTGCTCGCATTGCGCACGGCGTTGCCATTTTTCCCAGCCTGTGCTTTCTTGTCACACCCGGAGGAGTTCAATGCTCCCCAGTGCAACTAGAGCTAGCTGAGGGACCCATACGGGCGCTGATAAATGGCGTAACCGGTGGGCGCATGGTCATGTACGCACCATTGTTGAAAGTCCTTGAGCGGATCATCCGCCACGGTGACTTGAAGGTCATCGACCCCAACGGAAAGGCCTACCGCTTCGGCGATGGCATGGCGCCGTCGATCACAGTGCGGATCAAGGACCACGCCACCGAACGGGCCATCGTATTCGATCCACAGTTGGCGCTGTCCGAAGCCTATATGCACGGCACGTTTACGGTCGAAGACGGCGGACGCATCTACGAGTTTTTCGATCTCGTATTGCGCAATTCGCATGTCGAAGAGTTCCCGGTCTGGACCCGCGTTTTCGACGCCTTTCGGTATCTCACGCGCCGCGTGCAGCAGTGGAACCCAGTCGGCCGTTCCAAGCGCAACGTCGCGCACCACTATGATTTGGACGGAGCGCTCTACGATCTGTTCCTGGACAAGGACCGGCAGTATTCGTGCGCCTATTTCGAACCCGGCAACACAGATCTGGAAGAGGCTCAACTCGCCAAGAAGCGGCACATTGCAGCCAAGATGGCGCTGCGTTCCGGTCACAAGGTGCTGGATATCGGCTCAGGCTGGGGCGGGCTCGGGCTCTATCTGGCCAAAGCCGTCAATTGCGATGTGACGGGCGTGACGCTCAGCGAGGAGCAGCTCACGGTCGCCCGTGCTCGTGTGGCCGAGGCCAAGCTGGAGCGCCCGGTTCGTTTCAAGCTGCAGGACTATCGCCGGCTGGAAGGGCAGTTCGACCGCATCGTCTCGGTCGGCATGTTCGAGCATGTCGGTGTCAACCACTATGGCGCCTATTTCCGCAAGGTGCGGGAATTGCTGAATGACGATGGCGTAGCCGTCATCCACTCGATCGGCCGCACGGATCGCCCAACCGCGACCAACGCCTTCATCGCCAAGTACATCTTCCCCGGCGGCTATATCCCGGCTTTGAGCGAGGTCATGCCTGCGATCGAAAAGTCGGGCCTGCACGTTACTGATGTTGAAATATTGCGCCTGCACTACGCCGAGACACTGAAGGAATGGCGCGCGCGGTTCCTAGCGAACTGGAAGCCTGCGTCCGAACGCATGGGCGAAGAGTTCTGTCGCATGTGGGAGTGCTATCTGGCCGGTTCCGAGGCGGCGTTCCGCTACCAGAACCTGATGGTGTTCCAGATCCAGCTCTCTAAGAAGGTCGAGACCCTGCCCCTGACCCGCGACTACATCGTGGAAGAGGAGCGCCGCCTGAAGGTGCGCGAGCAGGGTGCGTATGCACCGCGATTAGCGGGGGAGTAGGCGGGCCTCTGATTCGCGCCACGGTCAAGGCGGCTTCGGCGCGCCCGTCTGCAATTATGTGTATCACGGGGATTGCGCGACTCTGACATGGTGGTTTTCGGAATGGACCCCGAAAACTCATGTAAAACACCGGTCATGAACACGCTCGCCAAATTCGCCAAGTCCCTCAGCGCCGAGACTGCGGACGCCGCCGCCGATGCCGCGCTGGTCCGCAACGCGCCGCACAATCTGGAGGCCGAGCAAGCCCTGCTTGGCGCCATCCTGGTCAACAACGAGGCCATGGACCGCGTTACCGGGTTCCTCGAGCCGGTGCATTTCTACGATCCACTGCATGGCGGCATCTATGAGACCGCCGGCAAGCTGATTGGCATGGGCAAGCAGGCGACGCCGATCACGCTGCGCACGTTCTATGAGACGTCCGAGCCGCTGGGCGAAATCACGGTGCCGCAATACCTGGGACGGCTCGCTGCCAGCGCCACCACCATCATCAATGCCCGCGACTACGGGCAGACCATCTACGACCTCGCGGTGCGCCGCCAGCTGATCCTGATCGGCGAGGACATGGTCAACACGGCCTACGATTCGCCGATCGACAATCCGCCCAAGGAGCAGATCGAGGAGGCCGAGCAGCGGCTGTTCCAGGTCGCCGAGAAGGGCAAATACGGCGGCGGGTTCGGCACCTTCGGCTCGGCGCTGACGGTCGCGCTGGAGATGGCCAACAACGCCTATCTGCGCGATGGCGGTTTGTCGGGCATATCGTCCGGCCTGCGCGATCTCGACGTCAAGATGGGCGGCCTGCAGGCCTCGGACTTGATCGTGCTCGCCGGACGGCCCTCGATGGGCAAGACGGCGCTCGCCACCAACATCGCCTTCAACGTCGCCAAGGCCTACAAGGCGGAGAAGCAATCCGACGGCACGGTAAAAGTGCTGGACGGAGCGGTAGTCGGGTTTTTCTCGCTGGAAATGTCTTCGGAACAGCTGGCGACCCGTATTCTCGCCGAGCAGGCCGAGGTGCCATCGGAGAACATCCGGCGCGGCAAGATTACCGAGGACGACTTCCGCCGTCTGAAAAAGGCGACGGCGGAACTCTCGACGTTGCCTCTGTATATTGACCAGACCGGCGGCATCACTATGGCGCAGCTGGCGGCGCGGGCGCGCAAACTGAAGCGCCAGCACAACGTTGGCCTGTTGATCGTCGACTACTTGCAGCTCATTTCGGGTTCGGGAAAGCGCTCCTCAGATAGCCGCGTGCAAGAGGTGACGGAGATCACCACGGGCCTGAAGGCGCTGGCCAAGGAACTCGCCATACCGGTCATCGCGCTGTCGCAGCTGTCGCGCCAGGTGGAAACGCGCGAGGATAAGCGGCCGCAGCTTTCTGACTTACGTGAATCAGGCTCGATTGAGCAGGACGCCGACGTGGTGATGTTCGTGTTCCGCGAGGAGTACTATGTGCAGCGCTCCGAGCCCAACCCGGGAACCGAGCAGTACGCCAAATGGCAGGCGCAGATGGAGGCGACGCACGGGCTGGCCGAGGTGATCATCGGCAAGCAACGCCACGGCCCAACAGGTACGGTGCGTTTGCAGTTCACCGGCGCAACGACCAAGTTCAGCGATCTGGCGCCAGGCTCGGTGGCATTCCTGCAGCGGGACGAGTGATCGTGGTTCGCACAGACGCGATACGGGCAGAGCCACCCTCTCCCCCGCTTTCCGGGGGAGAGGAGACCGCGTCACCTGCGCGGAGGCGCAAAACAAAAATGGGCAGGCGCCTCTTTGCGCCAAGAGCCACGCGGTCGGTGAGGGGCAGCGGGGCGCACGGACCTTTCCACCACCGGCACGGAGCAAGCGGCTGCCCCTCACCTGTCGCTGGTTCCTCGCCTTGCGGCTCGGGCGACATCCTCTCCCCTAAAGATGGGGGAGAGGAGAGGTCCGCCCCCATGGCGGCCAGCTAATGGCCAAGCGCTCCTCCAGCTATGTCTGCCAGTCGTGCGGCGCGGTCGCGCAGAAATGGACCGGCAAGTGCGTCGCCTGCGAGGGCTGGAACACGTTGGTCGAAGAGTCGGACGTCGGCACGGGCACGGCGCCCGGGGTACCGGAGGCCAAGACCCGCGGAAAATCGCTGGCCATGGAGACGCTGGCCGCGACCGCCGATGAAGCGCCGCGCATGCCGACTGGCCTCGCCGAACTTGACCGCGTCACCGGCGGTGGATTGGTCCCGGGGTCGGCGCTGCTAATCGGCGGCGAGCCGGGGATCGGAAAGTCCACGCTCCTGCTTCAGGTTGCAGCAGCGCTCGCCAATGCCGGCAGGAGCGCGATGTACTTCTCGGGTGAAGAGGCGACGGCCCAGATCCGCCTTAGAGCCCAGCGCCTCGGGCTGACCCAGGCGCCCGTGCAACTCGCGGCCGAAACCAACCTCAACAATATTCTGGCGACGCTGAGCAAGGGCAAGCGGCCGGATCTCGTCATCATCGACTCCATCCAAACCCTTTGGACCGATGGCCTCGATTCCACCCCCGGCACGGTCGGCCAGGTGCGCGCGGCCTCGCAGTCCATGATCCGCTACGCCAAGCTGTCGGGCGCCGCCGTGCTTCTGGTCGGCCACGTCACCAAGGACGGCCAAATCGCGGGCCCCAAGGTGGTCGAGCACATGGTCGACACCGTGCTCTACTTCGAGGGCGACCGCGGTCAGCCGTTTCGCATCCTGCGCACTGTCAAGAACCGCTTCGGCGCCACCGACGAGATCGGCGTGTTCGAAATGGCGCAGAGCGGGCTGATAGAAGTCTCCAACCCGTCCGAGCTGTTCCTGGGCGACCGCGGTGGCAAAACGCCGGGCGCGGCGGTGTTCGCCAGCATCGAGGGCACGCGGCCGATCCTGGTTGAGCTGCAGGCGCTGGTCGTGCAATCTTCGCTCGGCACGCCGAGGCGCGCGGTCGTGGGTTGGGATTCCAGCCGGCTCGCCATGCTGCTGGCCGTGCTGGAAGCCCGCTGCAACCTCTCCCTCAGCGGTCACGACGTCTACCTCAACGTCGCTGGCGGCCTGAAGATTGGCGAACCTGCCGCAGACGCCGCAGCCGCTGCCGCCCTCGTTTCGTCATTTTCCGGCGTTCCGCTGGCGTCCGATTGCGTGTATTTCGGCGAAGTCAGCCTCTCTGGCGCTCTAAGATCGGCCGGTCACGCGGGCGCCCGTCTCAAGGAAGCCCAGAAGTTGGGCTTCAAACGAGCTGTGGTTCCGGCTGGCGGCGAGCTTGAAACAGCAGGCACAAAGCTCGATATCGAGCGCGTGGCGCATTTGCGCGATCTTGTCGACCGGCTGCGCTAGCCGTTAAGAGTTACGAAAGGACGACTCCCATGCCCGGGCCCTTCACGCCCCTCGATCTCGGCCTTGGCCTCATTGCCCTGATATCGGGCCTGCTCGCCATGTATCGCGGCCTGACGCGCGAGGTGCTGTCGTTGCTGTCTTGGGCGCTGGCGGGCGGAGCAGCCGCATTTTTTGTTCTGTACCAAAAGTCACTGGCCCAGACGCTGGCCGACAAGTTCTTCGGCGGCAACCTGCAGATGGCGCAGGGCGGGGGCGCAGTGCTGGTGTTCCTGTTCGTGCTGATCCTGGTGCACTTGTTCACGGCCCGGCTGTCGGATCGCGTGCTGGACAGCCACGTCGGCATCATCGACCGGGCGCTTGGCTTCATCTTTGGCGCCGCACGCGGTTTCCTCCTGGTGCTGATCGGCTTCGTCTTCTACACCAACTTCTCCAACACACCTCCGATCGGCGACAAGCCGTATGCGTGGGGCATCAAGGACAGCCAATCGCTGCCGCTGCTGGTGGACGCGGGAAAACCGTTCAGCGAAGTCATGCGCGGCGTCGGCGAGTACGTGACGTCCAAGATCGGCAAAAAGGGCGGAACCAGCACCGATCCTGCTGCGCCGCCGCCTGCCGATGACAGCCAGGGCACCAACGGCTGATGGTTGTTGGTTTTGTGTATTGGAGAGCCGAATGCTGTTCCGCGTACCGCTCGCTTTAGCCATCCTGGTCCTGTCCGCCGCTCAGGCCTTGGCCGGCCAGATCAATACCGGCGGCGAAACCGGGGCCTACCACGCCACCTTCTGTCCGCAGATCGCCACGGTACTGCGCAAGAACAAGTTTGACTAC
>JAYUAJ010000007.1:0-6433 GCA_043741375.1 Hyphomicrobiaceae bacterium
TGCAGCCGATCGCCATGGAAGAGCGCGTGCGCTTCGCCATCCGCGAGGGCGGCCGTACGGTCGGCGCCGGCATCGTTACAAAGGTCATCGAGTAATGAACGCCCAAAATATCCGCATCCGTCTGAAAGCGTTCGACCACCGCATTCTTGACGCGTCGACCCGCGAGATCGTCAACACCGCCAAGCGCACGGGCGCCGAAGTGCGCGGGCCGATCCCGCTGCCGACGCGCATCGAAAAGTTCACGGTCAACCGGTCGCCCCACGTCGACAAGAAGAGCCGCGAGCAGTTCGAAATGCGCACGCACAAGCGCTTGCTCGATATCGTTGACCCCACTCCCCAGACCGTGGACGCGCTGATGAAGCTCGACCTCGCTGCGGGCGTGGATGTGGAAATCAAACTCTGAGGGATCAGGGAACAGGGAACCGGGAACAGTAGGCACGTTGTGGGTTAGGGACCTGTTCCCTGTTCCCCGTTCCCTGTTTCCTCTCTTCAAGGAACAGACCCATGCGGTCAGGACTAGTTGCACAAAAGGTCGGCATGACCCGCATCTTCAACGATGCCGGGGAGCATGTGCCCGTGACCGTGCTCAAGCTTGAGAACTGCCAGGTGGTGGCTCAGCGGACGCAGGAAAAGAACGGCTATACCGCGCTGCAGCTCGGCGTCGGCACCGTCAAGGTCAAGAACGTTTCGAAGGCGGAGCGTCAGCGCTTCGCCATCGCCAAGGTCGAGCCCAAGCGCAAGCTGGTCGAGTTCCGGGTTGATCCCACGAACCTGATCGAGGTCGGCGCGGAGCTGACAGCCGAGCACTTCCTGCCCGGCCAGCTGGTCGACGTCACCGGCACCTCCATCGGCAAGGGCTTCGCCGGTCCGATGAAGCGTTGGAACTTCGCCGGTCTACGCGCCACCCACGGCGTGTCGGTCTCGCACCGCTCGCATGGTTCGACCGGTAACCGCCAGGACCCCGGCAAGGTGTTCAAGAACAAGAAGATGGCCGGTCATCTCGGCGACGAACGCGTGACCACGCAGAACGTCAAAGTCGTGAGGGTCGATGCAACGGCCGGGCTGATCATGCTGCGCGGCGCCGTACCCGGCGCCAAGGGCGGCTGGGTCCTGGTGCGTGACGCCACCAAGCATGCGATCCCGAAAGATGCTCCCAAGCCCGGCGCGCTTCGCGCTGCTTCCGGCAGCTGAGGAAAAAAGCCAAGCCATGAAAATCGATGTCAAAACCCTCGATGCCGGCTCGTCCGGCTCGCTCGACCTGCCGGACCACATTTTCGGCATCAAGGACGTGCGCTCCGACATCCTCGCCCGCATGGTGCAGTACCAGCTGGCCAAGCGCCGCGCCGGCACGCATATGGCGGCCGACCGCGCCGAAGTGAACGTCACGCGCAAGAAAATGTACAAACAGAAGGGCACCGGCGGCGCCCGCCACGGCGCCAAGAGCGCCCCGCAGTTCCGCGGCGGCGGCAAGTCACACGGGCCCCGTCCGCGCAGCCACGCCATCGACCTGCCGAAGAAGGTGCGCGCGCTGGCTCTTAGGCATGCACTATCGGCTAAGGCCGCCGCGTCAGAAATCATGGTCATCGATCAGGCCATCGCCCCGGGTGGAAAAACCGCAAAACTCCGGGCGCAGTTCACCAAGCTCGGGTTCGACAGCGCGCTGATCATCGGCGGCAAGGACATCGACCGCGACTTCACGCTGGCCAGCCGCAACATCCCGCATATCGATGTGCTGCCGGCCCAGGGCATCAATGTTTACGACGTGCTGCGCTGCTGCAAACTGGTCCTGACCAAGGACGCCGTGGCTGCGCTGACCACGCGCTTTGCCGCTGAAGGAGGCGCCAAGTGAAAGCTCTCAAAGCCTACGACGTCATCGTCGCTCCGATCATCACCGAGAAGTCGACCAACGTCTCCGAGCACAATCAGGTGATGTTCAAGGTCGCGGACAGCGCCAACAAGAAGACCATCAAGGACGCCGTCGAGACCTTGTTCAACGTCAAGGTCAAGGCCGTGAACACACTTGTCCATAAGGGCAAGAAGAAGGTGTTCAAGGGCATGCGCGGCGTACAGAGCGATTTCAAGAAGGCCATCGTCACGCTCGAGGAAGGTTACTCGATCGACGTGGCGACAGGCCTCTAAGGAAGCAGTATTATGGCGCTCAGAACCTACAAACCAACCAGCGCGGGCCTCCGCCATCTGGTGCTCGTCGACAAGAGCCACCTGTGGAAGGGCAAGCCCCTCAAGGCTTTGACCGAGGGCCTGCGCAAGAGCGGCGGCCGCGGCAATCAGGGCCGCATCAACGCTTGGCGCGTCGGCGGCGGCCACAAGCAGGCCTACCGCATGGTCGACTTCAAGCGCCGCAAGCACGACATCGCGGCGATCGTCGAGCGGCTGGAATATGATCCGAACCGTACCGCCTTCATCGCCCTCATCAAATATGCCGATGGCGAGCAGTCCTACATCCTGGCCCCGCAGCGCCTTGGTGTTGGCGACAGCGTCATCTCGGGCGAAAAGGTCGACGTGAAGCCCGGCAACGCCATGCCGCTGGCCAACATGCCGATCGGCACCATCGTGCACAACGTCGAGATGAAGATCGGCAAGGGCGGCCAGATCGCCCGCTCCGCCGGCACCTATGTTCAACTCGTCGGCCGCGACTCGGGCAACGCCATTCTCCGCCTCAACTCGGGCGAAACCCGCATGGTGCACGCCAACTGCATGGCCACCATCGGCGCGGTGTCGAACCCCGATCACGCCAACACCGTCATCGGCAAGGCTGGCCGGTCGCGCTGGCTGGGCAAGCGCCCGACGGTGCGTGGCATCGCCATGAACCCGGTCGATCATCCCAACGGCGGCCGTACCAACGGCGGCAAGCACTGGGTCACCCCCTGGGGCATCTCGACCAAGGGCAAGAAGACCCGCCGCAACAAGGCAACCACCAAGTTCATCGTCCGCTCGCGGCACGAGAAGAAGAAGCGCTAAAGGAACGCATACCCATGGTTCGTTCAGTCTGGAAAGGTCCGTTCGTCGATGGCTATCTGCTGAAGAAGGCAGACAAAGCCCGCACGTCCGGCCGCAAGGACGTCATCAAGATCTGGACACGGCGCTCGACCATCCTGCCGCAGTTCGTGGGTCTGACGTTTGGCGTTCACAACGGCAACAAGCATATCCCGGTCGCGGTGACCGAGGACATGATCGGCCACAAGTTCGGCGAATTCGCCCCGTCGCGCACCTTCAAGGGGCATGGCGGCGACAAGAAAGCGACGAGGAGCTAGAGGCCCATGGGCAAACCGAAGCGCGAACGCGCCCTCGATGACGACAAGGCTAAGGCGGTCAATACGATCGTCCGCATCAGCCCGCAGAAACTCAATCTGCTGGCGCAGATGATCCGTGGCAAGCGGGTCGAGCGGGCTTTGGCCGAACTCACCTTCTCGCCCAAGCGGGCCGCCATCATCGTCAAGCAGGTGCTGCAGTCGGCCGTCGCCAACGCCGAGAACAATCACGGCCTGGACGTTGACAGCCTGGTGGTGTCCGAGGCCTTCGTCGGCAAGCGCATGGTGATGAAGCGCTTCATGCCGCGCGCCCGCGGCCGCGCCGGCAAGATCGAGAAATTCTTCTCGCAGATCACCGTGGTGGTCAAAGAGGTCGAGGATACCGGCGAGCGCAAATGGCACGGCTCGCGCCGCGCCGCCGCCAAATCAACCGCGGCTCACGCGCCGGCAGGGGAATAGTCATGGGACAGAAAGTCAATCCGATTGGCCTGCGCCTCGGCATCAACCGCACCTGGGATTCGCGTTGGTTCGCGGGCCGTCAGGAATATGCCAAGCTGCTGCACGAAGATTACAAGATCCGCGATTTTATTCTGTTGCAGCGCCGCGCCGCCGGCATTTCCAAGGTTGTGATTGAGCGCCCCCACAAGAAGTGCCGCGTCACGGTGTACAGCGCGCGCCCCGGCATTCTGATCGGCAAGAAGGGCTCGGACATCGATAAGCTGCGCAAGGACCTGCAGAAGCTGACGCAGAGCGAGGTGTTCCTGAACATCCTCGAAGTGCGCAAGCCCGAGCTGGACGCCGTGCTGGTCGCCGAAGGCATCGCGCAGCAGCTGGAGCGCCGCGTCGCTTTCCGCCGCGCCATGAAGCGTTCGGTGCAGTCGGCCGTCAAGATGGGCGCGCTCGGCATCCGCATCAACTGCGCCGGCCGCCTCGGCGGCACGGAAATTGCGCGTGTGGAATGGTACCGCGAAGGCCGCGTGCCCCTGCATACGCTGCGCGCCGACATCGATTTCGGTTATGCCCAGGCCGCGACGGCTTATGGCATCATCGGTCTCAAGGTCTGGATCTTCAAGGGCGAGGTGCTCGAGCATGATCCGATGGCCCAGGACAAGCGCATGAGTGAGCAGCAGGAAGGTGGCCAGCGTCCGCCCCGCCGCGAGCGCGAGAATGCCAACGCCTAACGGCACGTGAGCGCTTCCCGAAAAGTGGTTTTCCGGTTTTCGGATAGGAAGCGCGAACAAGCATAAAAGACGACCAAGGATTAACGTACTATGATGCAACCCAAGCGCACGAAATTCCGCAAGGCCTTCAAGGGACGCAACGTCGGCGTCTCGAAGGGCGGTACGGCCTTGAACTTCGGCTCGCACGGCCTGAAGGCGCTTGAGCCGGATCGCGTGACCGCGCGCCAGATTGAAGCGGCTCGCCGCGCCATCACGCGTCATATGAAGCGCCAGGGCCGCGTCTGGATCCGCGTGTTCCCGGACCTGCCGGTGACCAAGAAGCCGACCGAAGTCCGCATGGGCTCGGGCAAGGGCGCTCCCGAGTTCTGGTGCGTACGCATAAAACCGGGCCGCATCATGTTTGAGATCGATGGCGTGTCGAACGAGACGGCCAACGAGGCACTGCTGCTTGGCGCCGCCAAGCTGTCGGTCAAGACGCGCATCATCGCGCGCCTCGGCATTTAACGGCGCCAGCGAGATAGAGACCCACCATGGCCACCAAGACCAAGTTCAGCGACCTTAGCGCCGACCAGCTCGACGACGAGCTGCTGAAGCTGAAGAAAGAGCAGTTCAACCTGCGCTTTCGCAAGGCGACCAATCAGATCGAGAACACCGCCCAGGTGCGCACCGTCCGTCGCGATATCGCGCGGGTGATGACGCGCCAGAAGCAGAAGGCCATCGGGGCGAAGGCCTAAGCATTTAAGAGACTGACTGTCCGGCCCGGCGCCGGGCCAAACGACGCGAAACGAAGACAACGCGAAACGAACAGAGAAAACAGGCAATGCCAAAACGTATTCTGCAAGGCGTGGTCGTATCGGACAAGAACGCCAAGACCCGTGTGGTCGAGGTGGAACGCACGATCATGCATCCATTGTTTAAGAAGACCATGCGCCGGTCCAAGAAGTACCACGCCCACGACGAGGCGAATGTGACCAAGCTGGGCGATCGCGTGCGCATCGAAGAGTGCGCGCCGATTTCCAAGCTGAAGCGCTGGAAGATGCTCGCGGCGGACGCCAAGACCAAGTAACGAACCTGCCGAACCAGTCATGACGGGCGCAGATCTATTGCGCGGCTTGGCGGGCTCTGCGGGTGAAGATCGAAACGATTGAAGACGGATTTGCGGCGCTCGTGACGGGCCTCGCGGCGGAGAACTGACATGATCCAGGTAGAGAGCAACCTTGACGTCGCCGATAATTCGGGCGCGCGCCGGGTGCAGTGCATCAAGGTGCTGGGCGGCTCCAAGCGCAAGTACGCAAGCGTTGGCGACACCATCGTCGTCAGCGTCAAGGAGGCGATTCCGAAGGGGCGCGTCAAGAAGGGCCAGGTGATGAAGGCCATCATCGTGCGCACCGCCTTCCCGATCCGCCGCGCCGATGGCTCGTCCATCCGTTTCGATCGCAACGCCGCCGTGCTGATCAATCCGCAAGGCGAGCCGGTCGGCACGCGTATCTTCGGGCCAGTCACCCGCGAGCTGCGCGCCAAGAACCATATGAAGATCGTTTCACTCGCTCCTGAGGTGCTGTAATGGCGCTCGCCAAAATCCGCAAAGGCGACAACGTGATCGTGCTCACGGGCCGCGACAAGGGCAAGAAGGGCGAAGTCATTCGCGTCATTCCCGACGACAACCGCGCCATTGTGCGCGGCGTCAATGTCATCCGTAAGCATCAGAAGCAGTCGGCGCAGCAAGAGGGCGGCATCATCGCCCGCGAATCGACCATCGATTTGTCCAACCTCGCCCACGAGGATCCCAAGGACGGCAGACCGACGCGCGTTGGGGTCAAGACGCTGGCCGACGGTTCCAAGGTTCGCGTTGCCAAACGCTCGGGCGAAGTCATTCCCACTCCCAAGGTCAACTAGTCATGGCTGAAGACAAAGCTCCGAAGGCTGCAAAAGCCCCCAAGGACGATAAGGCCGCCAAGGCGGCTGCCGCCGGCAAGGCCAAGG
>JAYUAJ010000008.1:0-6409 GCA_043741375.1 Hyphomicrobiaceae bacterium
ACCGATCTTGGGACGCCGTTTTCGATGCGCTTGCCTCAGGTGTGCGGCGGAAGATCCTTGCGGCCATTGTCGCCAAGATAGGTGCCGTAGTTTTCGAGATGCAGATCGCCGGAACTCCAGGCGGGCGGCCCCGCGGGCGCAATGCCCACATCGGTCATACGGCGATGGAACAGATGCGCTGTGCCGCGCAGGAAAGCGAAGGCGGTGGCGCGCATCTGGGCAAATTTCATCGCCAGCCGCTCCGGCTCGCGTCCAGCGTTGTGGGCGGCGATGAGGTCCGCCGCCGATGTCGGTGATCCGCGCTGTTGGCTTGCCATGGTTTTCGCCTGCTCCTGTGGCCAGTGCGGCCCACGTCGAGCCTCGCATACTTTTACGGTATTGCGGAAGGCTCTATGGGCGGTGTCCGTCGTCCCGGATGCGCTGCATCATCCTTAGTCTAGTGGTGCAGTGCTGATCCGGGACCTTCTGCGTGGCCCAAACACCCATCTGATGAACCAGATCCCGCGTCTGCAACGCACCGCAGCAGGAGCGCTGCGTCGCGCGCGGGATGACGGAAATTCTGAATCCACCGGGTCTTGAGACTTGTGCGGTTGGGTTTAAGCTGCGGCACCCGCAAGACCGAGGCAGCCATGCACGACCATGACCACCACTCCGAACTCAGCGAGATGCAGCTGCGCGTCAAGGCGCTGGAGACGATCCTCACCGAGAAGGGTTACGTCGACCCGGCTGCCCTGGATCTGATCGTTGAGCATTACGAAACCAAGGTCGGCCCGCATATCGGTGCGCGGGTGGTCGCCAAGGCCTGGGCGGAGCCGGCCTTCAAGCAGGCGCTGCTGGCCGATGCGAGCAAGGCTATCGCCGGTCTGGGGCTCGATACCAAAGTTGGCGAACACCTGATCGCGGTCGAGAACACACCCGAATTGCACAACATCATCGTCTGTACGCTGTGCTCCTGCTACCCCTGGGACGTGCTGGGCCTGCCGCCCACCTGGTACAAGTCGGCGCCCTACCGCTCGCGCACGGTCAGGGACCCGCGCGGCGTGCTGGCTGATTTCGGCGTGACCTTGCCCGCCACGACGCAAATCCGCGTGTGGGATTCAACGGCCGAAACGCGTTATCTGGTTTTGCCGGTGCGGCCTGCGGGTACGGATGGATTGGATGAGGCAGCACTGGCGGCGCTGGTGACGCGCGATTCGATGGTTGGGACGGGGCTGGTGCGTGCTGCGGGCCATCAAGCCTGACTGCGAGAGAACATGCAGATCGAATTCGCTGAGAAATATATGCATAAAGCAACCCCTCATCCTGTCCTTCTCCCCACGGGAGAAGGGACGCTAGCACCCCATCGTTCCCTCTCCCTTTGGGAGAGGGACAGGGTGAGGGGTTGCTCATTGAATTCTCCCGCCACAGCCGAAAGCCAATTCTGTCGCAATATGGGGTGCACCCCATGAACGGCATCCACGATATGGGCGGCATGGACGGCTTTGGCACCGTGGTGGCGCCAGCCCACGAGCCGCCGTTTCACGATGTCTGGGAGGGCCGCGTAGTGGCTATCAGCCGGGCGCTGGTGGCGACGGGCATCTGGAACATCGACCAGGGGCGCTATGGCATCGAACGTCTGCCGCCGGAGGTTTACCTCACCAGCTCCTATCACCGGAAATGGCATCTGCGGACGGAGGCGCTGCTTTTGGAGGCAGGCCTCATCAGCGCTGCTGAATTGGCCAGCGGCCATGCCGAGGGACCGGCCAAGCCCTTGCCGCGCCCGGCGCTGCGTCCGGACAAGGTGGGTGCAACGCTGGTGCGCGGCACCTATGAGCGGCCCGCGCAGGCCCCGGCCAGCTTCAAAATTGGTGATACTGTGCGTACACGCAATATCCATCTGGCTTCGCATACGCGGCTGCCACGATACGCGCGAGGACGAACGGGCGTGGTCGAGCGCCTGTATGGCTGTCATGTGTTCCCCGACAGCTTCGTGCTCGGCAAGGGCGACGATCCGCAATGGCTGTATGCGGTGCGGTTCGAGGCCCGCGAACTTTGGGGCGCCGATGCCGACCCTACCGTCACGGTGCTGATTGATGCGTTCCAACCCTACCTTATGACGGCCTGACATGAACGGCATCCACGACATGGGCGGCATGGACGGGTTTGGCAAGGTGGTGCCGGATCAGCGCGCGTTCCATGCCGAATGGGAACGCCGCGTGTTCAGCCTGCTGAATGCCGTTGAGGCTGCGGGCGCGTGGAACATCGACCAGTTCCGCTTTGGCATCGAGCGGCTGCCACCGGAGGTCTACCTCACCAGTTCCTACTTCAAACGCTGGCATCTGATGGCCGAGCTGCTGCTGCGTGAGGGTGGCTATGTGAGCGCGGCGGAACTGGCGGCTGGCCATGCGATCGGGCCCCCTAAGCCGCTGCCTTGCGGTACGATGCAGGCGCATCAAGCCGTAGCGGAGACTTTCGTTTCCGGCGCGTTCGGGCGCCCTGCCCGGTATCCGGCGGTCTTCACAGTTGGCGATACCGTCCGCACCCGCAACATCCATCTCGCCTCGCACACCCGTCTGCCCCGCTATGCGCGCGGTCACACTGGCCTTGTCGAGCGCGTCCTCGGCTGCCACGTTTTTCCCGACGCCAACGTGACTGGTGCAGACGAAAATCCGCAATGGCTCTACGCCGTGGCGTTCAACGCACGCGACCTCTGGGGCGATGACGCCGACCCAACCGTGAAAGTGTTCATCAATGCCTTCGAACCCTACCTCACACCTGCCTGACATGACAGCCGCCTGGGCCGCAGCCAATGCCATTCCAAGCCTGCCCAAGGATGCAGATGGCCCGGTGTTCCGCGAGCCGTGGGAGGCCGAGGCCTTTGCCATGGCGGTGGCGTTGGAGGCGCGCGGCGTGTTCACCTGGGGCGAATGGGCGGACATGCTCGGCGGCGGAATCAAACACGCGCAGGCGGCTGGCGATGCGGACACTGGCGTCACTTACTATTCGCATTGGCTGTCTACACTTGAACGCATGGTCACCGCCAAGGGCCTCGCCACCCCTGACACCCTCGACACCTACCGCGACGCCTGGGACCACGCCGCCGACCGAACCCCGCATGGGGTGGCGATTGAATTGAAGCCAGGAGATTTCATTGAGTAGACGCGTCTAACGAGCAACACGCCTTAATTTCGTCATGGCAGCGGAGGCTGCCATCCACGACAACCAACAGCGCGTGTTCTGATCCTTGCCGTGGATGGCAGCCTCCGCTGCCATGACGAAAATTTGGTGTGCGTTCAAATGCTTCGGTTAGTGTTCCAGCCTGCTGCTCTCACCATTGCATTGCTCGTCAGCACCGCCATGCCAGCCCGCGCCGAACCCGTCACACTCTCCATCGTCGAAATCAACGACTTCTAAAAGATGTCAGAGGAGGGCGGGCGCGGCGGCTTTGCGCGGCTGGCAGCCATCGTCAAGGCCGAGCGCGCCAGCGGCAAGCATGTGCTGGTGGTGCACGCGGGTGATGCGTTCAGCCCCAGCCTGATGTCCGGCTTCGATAAGGGCGAGCACATTGTCGCCCTGCTCAATGCGCTGAAACTCGACATCTTCGTGCCGGGCAACCACGAATTCGATTTCGGAAAGGATGTGTACGCCAAACGCATCGGCGAAGCGGAGTTCCCGGTGCTCGCGGCCAATCTGCGCGGTGCCGATGGCCAGAAATTGCCCAAGCACCAGGACCACATGCTGGTCGATATCGAGGGCGTGAAGGTTGGCATCACCGGCGCGTCGCTGGATGAAACGCCAAACACGTCGAGTTCCGGTGATCTCAAGTTCGCGTCCACGTTCGACACTGTCGCGGCCGAGGCCAAAGCATTGAAGAGCGAAGGCGCGGACCTCACCGTGTCCATCACCCATTCGACCTTGCGCGACGACTGGAAGATGTTCAACACGCATCTGGTGGATGTGCTGATAACGGGGCACACACATGATCTACGCATAGAGATTGCCGAGCGCTTCCATATTTCCAAGCCCTCCATTTCCAAGCATCTCTCGGTCCTGGAGAACGCCGGCCTCATCCGGAGCGAGAAAAAAGGCCAATTCGTGCACTGCACGCTGGTGCGTGAGAGCCTGGTCAATACGCTCAATGGCTTCGTGCAGGAGGTCTGCCCAGTGGCGCGGCCCATCAAGAAAGAGAGTGCGAAACTGGCGAAACTGAAGGCGCAATAGGCCCCATCCGCCGCTTGGCGACGGACCAATCACATGCGCCCCACCGGCGCCCCCTTGGCGCCCTTCTTCAGCGCCAACAGGCACATGTAATCGTGCGCCAGCGTCGCCGCCGCCAACGCCGTGATCTCGGCGTGGTCGAAGGGCGGGGACACTTCCACAATATCCATGCCGACCAGGTTGAGGTCGGCCAAGCCGCGCAGGATCGCGAGCGCCTGCCAAGTGGCGGGGCCGCCGGCGACCGGCGTGCCGGTGCCGGGCGCGTAGGCCGGATCGAGGAAATCGATGTCGAAGGAGATGTAGGCCTTGGCCGCTCCCACCCGCTCCTTGATGGCCGCGATGGTCGCATCCACGCCGTTGCGGTGCAGCCAGGGCGCGGTGAGGATGTCGAAGCCGTGGGCGCTGTCGTTGTAGGTGCGTAATCCGACCTGTACGGAGTGTTTTAAGTCGATCAGCCCCTCGTTGCCGGCGCGCAAAAACATCGAGCCGTGGTTGTAGCTCATCGATGAGCCGGAGTGGTCGGGCCAGGTATCGCAATGGCTGTCGAATTGTATCAGCGCCACCGGGCCGTGCTTGGCGGCATGCGCTTTCAGCAGCGGGTAGGTGATGAAGTGATCGCCGCCGAGCGTCAGCAGGGACGTGCCCGTCGCGATGATCTTGGCGGCCTCGGCCTCGATGGACGGCACCACCGTTTCGGGAAAATGGTGATTGACGGTGCAGTCGCCGTAGTCGACCGCCTTGATGTGCCTGAAGAGATCGAAGCCAAACGGAAACGCCTTTAGCTCGGACAGGCCCGTGCTCGCCGCCCGGATGGCGCGCGGGCCAAGGCGCGTGCCCGGACGGTCCGTAGTCGCATTGTCGTAGGGCACGCCCATGATGGCGACATCGACGCCGGTGAGGTCGCGCGAATAGGGCCGCCGCAGGAAGCTCAGGATGCCGCCGAAAGTGGGCTCCCAGGGGCCGCCCTTGAGGTCTTCCCATTGCGGGATAGCGGGCGCGGAGGGTTTGCGGGCCATTTGTTTGGTCCTCGTTTTTTGACAAAGTCTAAAGCGCGAAGGCGGGCTTGCGGGCAAATCCGGGGAGTTGCGGCGCGCCCAGATCGAAGGCCACGCGGCTGCTGACGGCGCCGTCCTTGCCATAGCGTTCGAACACGGTCGCGCGGCCAATCGGTCCGCTGGCTATGACGGCGATCAGGCGGCCGCCCTGGCGCAATTGTTGAAAGAGCGCGGCCGGAACTTCTGGGATCGCCCCAGAGACGATGATGACGTGGTAAGGCCCGCGATCGGGAGCGCCTGCCGCCAGTGATCCCGTCTTGATGGTGGCGTTGGTGACCTTGCCAGCGGCAAGCGTCGTTGTCGCAGCAGCCGCCAGCCCCGCATCGCTCTCCAGCCCGACCACAGAATGTGCCAGATCCGCGATGATCGCCGTGCCGTAGCCGGTCGCCGCGCCGACTTCCAGGACGTCGTAACTCGGCTCGATATTCGCGAGCTGGATCAGCCGCGCCGTCGCAACCGGGGCGGGGAGCGCCCGTGGGCCATCGCCCGAGACTGACTTGGGAAGCGCCAGGCCTTCTCCGCTATAGGCCAACGCTTTAAGCGCCTCGGGAACGAACTTTTCGCGTGGAAGATCCAGCATAGCGCGCAGCAGGCGGCGGTCGGTGACGTCATTGGTGCGCACCTGCGATTCCACCATGTTCTTGCGCAGCAGTTGGTAGTCCGGCATGGCTGGCAATCCCCGTCGCATGGGCCTTTGGCGAAGCGGGCGCACGTTAGCCGCCAGGTGGCGGGGCCGCTAGTCCTTCCGTGCGGCCGCAATGTCGCTGGGCTGACTGGACTTGGGGATTGAATTCTGTTACCGCCATGCCATCTTTGGAGTTGAGCCGGATTTTGCTTGGTCGCTGCGGCTACGAGCGACGCCTTCGGTTCGATGCCCTTTCCAATTCCAACACGTTTTCAGGAGGTCACTCCCTCGTGCAGGTTCTCGTTCGTGACAACAATGTCGACCAGGCCCTCAAGGCGCTCAAGAAGAAGATGCAGCGCGAGGGTATTTTCCGCGAGATGAAGCTGCGCGGGCATTACGAGAAGCCGTCGCAAAAGCGCGCCCGTGAGCAGGCGGAAGCCGTGCGCCGCGCCCGCAAGCTGGCGCGCAAGAAGCTGCAGCGCGAAGGCCTGATCGCGGCCGGTCCGGTCACCAAGCGCCGCTAGGTTTCGGG
>JAYUAJ010000009.1:0-6408 GCA_043741375.1 Hyphomicrobiaceae bacterium
GCTATGGAAGACATCGCCGACACCGTGGCCGCAGAAGTCGCGCACGATGCTGAAGCGTTCCGACTCCACATACCGCTGTATGGCGTGGCCAATGTGGCCGGTGGTGTGACCCGGCTTCACCGCCGCGACGCCGCGCACCAGCGCTTCGTACGTCACTTCTATCAGCCGCTCGGCTTTGCGATTGATCTCGCCCACCGCGTACATGCGGCTGGAGTCGCCATGCCACCCATTCAGGATCAGCGTGCCGTCGATGTTGAGGATATCGCCTTCGCGCAGCGGTTTTGGTCCGGGGGCGCCGTGGCAGACCACGTGATTGATGCTGGTGCAGATGGAATGCCGGTAGCCGCGATAGTTGAGGGTGGCGGGATAGGCCTTGTGATCGAGGGCAAATTCGAACATCAGCGTGTCGAGGCGCTCGGTCGTCACGCCGGGTTTGACGTGCTCCGCCATCAGGTCGAGCGCCTCGGCAACCAGCCGGCCGGCCGCGCGCATGCCCTCGAAGGCCTCGGGACCATAAAGGCGGATATTGCCTTTGGTCTGTTCGATCGTCTCGTCGACAAGTCCCAGTATGTTCATCGCGTCAGGTCACTTGCAGCCATGGTCGGTGTTGGGCCATTTCTAACTTGAATTGTGGGAAGGGTGCAATCAATCGGCAATAGGTATTCGCCTGGCGAGCGTCACGCCTTTGGTGGTGACATCGCAGGCGTAAGCCAGCATTTCTACCCCGGCCTTGCGAGCTTTGGCGAAGCCGGACGCATAGGCCGGGTCGAGATCGCCCGCGAGTTGGAAGCGACCGGCATCGGCGCGCTGGATTAGATAGAGCATGACGGCGCGATGGCCTATGCGGACCATCTCGGCCAGTTCCACTAAGTGCTTGGCGGCCCGCTCGCTCACGCAGTCGGGGAATTCGGCAAGTCCGGACTGTCGCGAGAGGTGGACATTCTTGATCTCGACATAGCAGAGCTCGCCAGCTGGGCGCTCGAGCAGGATATCGATGCGGCTGTTGACGCCATACCTCACCTCGCGGCGCATCGACGGATAGCCCGCCAGTTCGGCTATTGTGCCGGCGTTGACCGCCTCCTCGACAATCTTGTTCGGCAGGCCGGTATTGATGCCGACCAACTGGTCGCCATCTCCCAGGTTCTGTTGGGTCAGCTCCCAGCAATAGGCATACTTGCGGGTTGGCGAATTCCACTGCGACAGCCAAAGCCGGGCGCCCGGCTCGCACAGGCCCATCATGGTGCCGGTGTTTGGGCAGGAAGCTGTGATCTCGCGACCGTCGTCCAGCAGGACGTCAGCGAGAAAGCGCTTGTAGCGGCGTATCAGCGTGCCGCGCGAAAGGGGGCCGGGGAAAAGCATCGGCGGCACGTTATGGGGGTGGTCGCCAGCGGGCAAGCGCGTAGAATGGGCGCACCAGCGAAGGAGGGTCTGCCATGAGCGTTCCGGCCAAAGACATCGTGACCGCAGCCGTGCTGGTCATTGGGGACGAGATCCTGTCCGGGCGCACCAAGGACAAAAACATCGGCTTCATTGCCGATCACCTCACCGTCATTGGCATACAACTCAAGGAAGTGCGCATCGTCCCAGACGACGAGCCGGAAATTGTCGCCGGGCTGAACGCGCTGCGCCCCAAATACGACTACGTCTTCACCACTGGCGGCATTGGCCCGACGCACGATGACATCACCGCCGACGCCATCGCCAAGGCGTTTGGGGTCGGCATCGATATCGATCCACGCGCCGTCGCCATCATGCGTCCGCACTACGAAGGGCGGGGACTGGAGTTCACGCCGGGCCGCATGCGGATGGCGCGCATTCCGGCCGGGGCCGCGCTGGTCGCCAATCCGGTCTCCAAGGCGCCGGGCTTCATGATTGGCAACGTTGTGGTGATGGCAGGTGTGCCCAACATCATGCAGGCGATGTTGCTGGCCGTGACGCCTGACCTCACCACCGGCAAGCGCATGTTGTCTGTCGCGTTGACGGTGCGCCGCCCCGAGAGCGAGATCGCTGAACTTTTCGCCAACGTGCAGAAGCAGTTCCCCGACGTGCCGATGGGCAGCTACCCGTTCAGCGACGAGGCGGGCTTTGGCGCCAATCTGGTGCTGCGGGCGCTGGATGGCGACCGGCTGGAGGCCGCCCGGCACGAACTTGGCTCAAGACTGGCCTCGGCCGGTATTACAGTTTAGGCGGAGCGAGTTTATTTGTCTTGGACCAGGGGCCGGCGATGGGTTTGTTGATATTGGGGTTGGTGGTCTTTCTCGGCATCCATCTGGTGCCGACGATTCCATCTTTTCGCGACCGCATGCGGGCTCAGCTCGGGGCCGGCGGCTACATGGCGCTGTTCTCGCTGGTGTCTCTGGCTGGCCTGGTATTGATCGTCTACGGCTTTGCGAACTGGCCCTATATTCCTATCTGGACGCCGCCAGCGTCCATGAAGCACATCATGTTTCTGATCATGCTGCCGGTGTTCGTGCTGCTGGCGGCCGCCTACATCCCATCCAACATCCGGCGCCTGGCCAAACATCCCATGCTGCTGGCCATCACGTTGTGGGCGTTCGCGCATCTGCTGGTGAACGGCGATTTGGCTGGAGTTCTCTTGTTCGGCAGCTTCCTGGCCTACGCGATCTACGACCGCATCTCGGTGACGCAGCGCGCCGCGCTGGGGCCTCTCGGCATGCGCACCGGAGGCATCGGCGGCGATATCGCAGCCATCGCGATCGGTTTGGCCGTGTACGGCTTTATGCTACTGGCCGGCCACTATTGGTTGATCGGTATTCCTCTGATCGATCTTCCCATCTCGACGCAGGGCAGCTGACCTCACGCTCCGGCGCCCTGTTGGCTGTGCGCGGTCAACCCGCGCCGCTGCATGCTTTCCCAAGCCTCCTCGGCCGTGTCGACCATATCGAACAGCCCGAGATCCGCCTTCTCGATCATGCCGTAGTCGGCAATCGCCTTCCAGTTGATGACCTTGGACCAGTACGCCTTGCCCACCAGTACCAACGGCATGATGGGGGACTTCTTGGTCTGCTCCAGCGTCAAAAGTTCGAACATCTCGTCCATGGTGCCAAAGCCGCCTGGGAAGACGGCCAGCGCATTGGCGCGCATTACCAGGTGCATTTTGCGCATGTTGAAGTAGTGGAACAGGAAGGTAAGGCCGGGCGTGGTGTACGGATTGGGGGCCTGTTCGTGTGGCAACTGGATGTTGAAACCGATCGACGGCGCACCCGCCTCCACGGCGCCGCGATTGGCGGCTTCCATGATGCCCGGTCCGCCGCCGGTGGCGATCACGTTGTCGCGCCATTGACCGTCGTTCTCCAGCGCGCCGCCACGCTCCGAGACGATGCGACCAAGTTTGCGCGCCTCGGTGTACCAGGGGCTGAGCGCCGCGCGTTTCTTTGCTCGGGCCAACGCCTCCTTGCCTTTTGCGATGGTCAGCATGGTTTCGGCCGCTTCGGGCGAGGGAATGCGCGCGCTGCCGAACACGATTACAGTGGAGCGGATGCCGGCCGCGCGTAACGCCAATTCGGGCTTTTCGTATTCCAGCGCGAAGCGTATGGCGCGCAGCTCGTCCTTGAGCAGGAATTCGGTGTCGTCCACCGCCAGCACATAGCTCTTCATGTTGGCCTGTTGCGGCGGGGCAATGTCGTCTTTCATGGTGGTCCTTGGCGAGGGGTGACCCGGGGTTCGAGTTCGAATCATCTTACCCGAATCGGGCTTCCATTGCGTTGCAGATTGCAAATCGGAATGGCCTCAACCACCAAGCGAACGGCCGTAAGACCACATCCCGACCGAGGCGAAGGCGAGCGCCAGGGCTATGATTTGGTAGGTGTTGAGCGGTTCGCGAAAGACAAACACGCCAACGCCCAGCGAGGTGGTCAGAATCGAGATCGTCGCATAGAGCGCATATTGCGACGCGCCGTAGCCCGAATAGAGCAAATAAAAGCCGAGAAACGTTACGAAAAATCCGACGCCCCCGAGCAGCATGCTGATCGCATTGGCGCTGAGATAGGCGAGATTTCCTGGAGATTGCCAGGCAATGGTGGCGACCAGAAACATCAGCCAGCCGCCCGCCACGGCGCCGAGCATATATAAAAATGGGTTGGGCGAATGGCCGGCTATCCGCTGACCGTAGACGAACAGAGCATTGCCGCAGGCCGCCAGGAAGGCGATGGCGAGGGGTTTCAGCATCGGACGTCAGCCTGTAGGAGTGTCGGGTTCAGATGCATCGGTACCCGTGTTGCGCTAGAAACTGAAGTGCGACGGGTCCACCTGTCCACCTGCAATGTAACTGGCGCCCGGCCATCTTTTGGTTTATTGCAATTGCATCTAAATTGCCGTTAACCACGAGGCTTGTCATGTCCAAATTGAAAATCGCCGTCATCATCGGTTCCACGCGGGATTCGCGCTTCGGTCACCTTCCCGCGCAATGGATTTTCGAGCAGGCCAAAAAGCGGCCGGAACTGGACGTTGAGCTGGTCGACCTGAAGACCTTCCAACTGCCGCTGTTCAACGAAATGGCCTCCAACGCCTGGATGCCGAGCAAGGACCCCCATGCCGTCGCCTGGCAGAAGAAGGTTGGGGAGTTCGACGGCTATATTGTCGTGACACCGGAGTACAACCGCTCGGTTCCGGCCGCGCTGAAGAACGCCTTTGATCAGGCCTACGTCGAGTGGACCCGCAAGCCCATAGCCTTCGTCGGTTACGGTACCGTAGGCGGCGCACGCGCCGTCGAACACGCACGCTCCATTGCGGTCGAGCTGCAGATGGTGCCGTGCCGCTCGGCCGTGCATGTCGGCGGATCGGAATTCATGAAAGTCCATCCCGGGTTCGGCGGCAAAGAAACCATGACGTCGATCGAGGGCGCGTTCCAGGCCTCGGCCAAGGACATGCTCGATCAGCTCACGTGGTGGGGAAATGCCACCAAGGCCGCCCGCGCGGCCAGCTGAGAAAAGGTCTTCAGCGGTGCCGGGTTTTCCCTGGCACCGCGCTTTTACACGGCCAGTGTCAGTCTACCAGCAACTGGTAATTTTGCACGTCTGGCCCTTTGAGTGCAGCTTGCATTGCTTCAAGGCGGCTTTTTCTGACTCGGTCTGGAAAAAGTCGAACCCGGTGCCCGTCGACCCATTTTTGCTCTGCGCGGTGCAGTACCAGGCGTTGGCATTCGTTGCCGCAAATGTCAGCGCGATAACGACCAGTCCGGCCTTCAGAACAACACGCATGAACGCAACCTCCATGAGGGAAAAGCCGAAATTCGACTGCCGGACGAATGCAGCAGAATCCCGTAGTCCGTGCAAGGTGAATGTTCCGCGGGCCCACCTATTTGGTCACGGACCTGAGGCAACACAGTCACGCCGGATCGCTTCAAGGCTTTACGTTTTTGTCTCGTCGGGCTTCTTTTCGGAAAATCGCTCACACTTTTCCGGAAGCGCCCTACGGCAGCCACTGCATTATTTTGACCAAACCCTGCGTGCGTTTGGAGAACAGCGTTGGCGCGTAGTAGGCTCCGGCCGCGCGCTTGGAAATCTCAGACAGCGTGGGGTATGGAGCGATAATCCCGGTTATGTCGCGCATGGTCATGGATTTCTGCACCGCCAGCACCCACGGCAGGATCAGTTCACCCGCATGACGGCCGACGATGGTCGCGCCGATGATGCGGCCGCCCTTGCCGGTCACGACCTTGATGAAGCCTTCGGTCGCCCGCTCGGCCTGGGCGCGGTCGTTTTCGGCCAGCTTCCATTCTGTCGCTTTGGCGCCGGTGTCGGTCTTCTGCGCCTCGGTTAGCGTCTTGCCGACCTGCGCCAGTTCGGGATCGGTGTAGGTCACCCAAGGCACGGCCTTGTAGTCGACCTTGGCCGGAACGTTGAACAGCGCGTTCCGCACCACGATGCCGGCATGGTAGCCGGCCATGTGCGTGAACTGATAGCCGCCGGTCACATCGCCAATGGCGAAGACCTTTTTGTTGCTGGTACGCAGGCGCGCATCGACCTCAATGCCCTTGGGCGTAAAGGCAATTCCTGCAGCGTCGAGGCCAATATCGTTCACGTTGGGACGCCGTCCTGCCGCAACAAGTAAGTGCGTGCCCGTAATGGTTTCGGTCTGGCCATTGCGATTGATGCCGACCGCGACGCCATTTCCGGCCTGCGCGACGCCTTCGACTTTGGCGTTTTCGATGATGGTGAGTCCCTCGCCGAGCAGCCGCTCGCGCACCACGGCCACCGCATCGGAATCGTCCTTGGGCATGATGCTGAAGGCTTCCAAGACCGTGACTTTGCAGCCCAGGCGGCGATGCGCCTGTGCCATTTCAATGCCAATCGGGCCGCCGCCGATCACGATCAGATGGCCTGGCGCCTCGGTCAGATCAAAGATGGTTTCGTTGATGTAGACTTTCACATCCTTGATGCCTGGGAT
>JAYUAJ010000010.1:0-6402 GCA_043741375.1 Hyphomicrobiaceae bacterium
GACGCTGCAAACCGGCGAGCGGATCGCGTGCGGCACACTGATCAATACGGCAGGCGGGCGGGGCCGGATCGTCGCCAACATGGCCGGCCTCGATATCCCGGTCGAGCGGCGCAAGCGTGACCTGTTTGTGTTTTCCAGCGCCCGCCCGGTCGAGGGCCGGATGCCGCATGTGATTGATATCACCGGTAGCTTCTGCCGCCCGGAAGGCCAGTTCTATCTTGCGGGCGATGCACCGCCGCTGGATCCGGAAGCGGCGCTCGACGACTACGAGACCCGGCACGAGGATTTCGAAGAGCGTGTCTGGCCAGCGGTCGCCAACCGAATTCCGCAGTTCGATACGATCAAGCTGCAGCGCTTCTGGTCCTGCCACTACGACTACAACACGCTGGACTACAACGCGATCATCGGACCGCACACGGATGTAAAAAACTTCATCTTCGTTAATGGCTTCTCGGGTCACGGCTTGCAGCAGTCACCGGCCATCGGACGGGCGATCAGCGAGCTCGTCATCCATGGCGGCTACCGCACGCTCGATATGTCGGAGATGAGTTTCGCGCGCGTAACCGCGAATAGGCCGTTCCTGGAGGAAGCGATCATCTGAACGATTTTTGCCCGCAGCGCCTAGAACGCAGTCAACAATACGTCACCGGAGGATACGAACATGACAGGCAGACGGAACTGGACGCATGAGGAAATCAAAGCGGCCGCAGATGGGAATTTTGGCCGTCTGGCAAGCCTTAGCCGGCGCGATGCCCTGAAGGGCGGCCTCGCGGCTGCCGCCGGTGTGATGATGGCGCCATTCCTTCCCGGGACGGCCATGGCCGCTGTCGGCGGCGACATCAACACCCTGACCTGGGAGGGTTTTGACAACATCGTCGCGACCAAGGATTGGGCGGCCAAGAACGGCGTGAAGATCACAAACGCCTCGATGGCGACGCAGGATGACGTACAGACCAAACTGGTCGGCGGCAGTCCCGTGCGGTTGGACGTGACCTCCTACAATCAGGCCTACAACCGTTTTTATGCGGATGAACTCAAGATCATCAACGCGCTCGATATGTCAAAGATCCCGAACTACAACAAGGACGACATTTTCGACGCCTTCTATCAGAAAGAGCGCTGGTACTGGGATGCCAAACAGTTCGGCATACCGTTCTGCTGGGGCCTGGTCGCCCTGGTCTACAATCCTGAGAAGATGGAGAAGCCTACGTCCTACAAGGATTTGCTGAAGCCCGAGTTAAAGGGCAAGATTGTCATCTCGGATGACAACACCGGCACCTGGCCGGCTTTCGCCAAGATCGCTGGCGTCAACACCTATCCTAATGTCAAAAAGGATGAACTGAAGACGATCTTCGAAAGCGCCAAACAGTACCGCGCCCAGGCAAAGTCCTTTGCCGCGTCCAACGGCGATATCGTGTCACTGATGGTTTCGGGCGAGATCGTGGCCTGTCTGTGCTGCGGCACCGACAGCGTGGCGAGCGCCAAGCGCCAGGGCGGTAAGGCGGCCTATGCCATCCCGTCTGAGGGGGCGTTCATGTGGAGCGACGCGCTCTGCGTCCCGAAATCGACGGGCAACATCGACACGGCGCATGCTTTCATCAATGAGGCGATCGGAGCTTCGGCCCAGGCCTGGCAGGCGCAGCACACCATCTGCGGCAGCCCCAACAGCAAGTCCGTCGCCTTGATGGATGCCGACACGAAGGGCCTGTTTGACTACGCCGCCCTGCAAGAAGTGTTGAAGAACACGCCACTCCTGGGCATCCCGCCACGCGAGTCGAAGGAATTCGCAATCTACGACGACTGGGTGCAGGCCTATGAGGGCCTGAAGTCGGGCATCTAGTTTGGCTCGCTTGTTTGAGGGTTGGCAGCTTCGGCTGCCAGCCTTCTTCTGAGCGAGAACCGCGAAACAGATTTCGGGTTGGCATGGCGGAAACACTCAGCACACGCGAAAAGACTGGGTTGGGCCTCGCGTCCCCGGCCTTTGTCTATACCATCTGCTTTTTTGTCATTCCGGCGGTTCTTCTCTTTATCTATAGTTTCTACCGCTCTAAAGCCTTCGTTCCAATCCCGGACTTCATTTCGGACAATTATTGGCGGGCGCTTTCCAGCTACGGTTTCTGGAAGGTGATGGGGCTGAGTTTGCAGATCGGCCTGGTGACGGCGACGCTGTCGGTCGCCGCCAGTTTTCCGGTGGCCTGGTACATCGTCTACCGGTCGCGCGGCAGCACGCTGCTCTACCTGATCATCGCCTCCTGGATCACCAGCTATCTCGTGCGCATCTATGCCTGGCGCATGATCCTCGGCGCGAACGGCTTTGTGAACTCAACGCTGATCTATGCCGGACTGATCACGCAACCTCTGGAGTACCTCATCTACAACCCGTTTTCGGTGATCATTGCGCTTGTTCACATCTACATGCCGCTCACCTTGCTCATGCTGGTATCGGCCTTACGCGATGTGAAGGTGGATTATCTGGACGCGGCGCGCGATCTGGGAGCGGGATCGGCGACGACGCTGCTGAAGGTTACAATCCCCATGATCTACCGCGGTCTGGTCAGCGCCTTCATGTTCACGCTCATTCTGGCGGCTGGCGACTACGTGGCGCCGCAGGTTCTGGGCGGCACCAACAGCATGACCGTGGGATTACTGATCTCGAACCAGTTCCGCCAGACCGGCAATTGGCCCTTCGGTGCGGCGATGGCCTTCATCACCTTTGTGATGTTTGCAGGCATCTATCTCGCCATCGTTCTGTTGCTTCGGCTTTTGGGGCTTGCCCCGAACCGGCGCTATCACTGAGGAGATCCGCCAAGTGTTGCGCGCCTATGTCTGGTTTTACGTCGCCGTCCTGTTCGGGCCGCTGTTCCTGATCGTCCTGTTTAGCTTCCACAGCTCGCCGGCGCAGACCTTTCCCATGCAGGGGCTCAGCCTCATCTGGTATCAGAATTTCTTTGCCAATCCTGTCCTGGTCGCCTCCCTTAAGAACAGCCTTGTAGTCGCAACCATCAGCACACTCGCAACGACCATCATCGGTTCGATGGCGGCGCTGGCCTTGGCGCGGCTGCAAGGCTGGAAGAAGGATACTTTCGGCACCATCACCTTTGCCCCCATCGCCTTGCCAGGACTGTTCGTCGGCATCTCCCTGCTGACTCTGTTTTCGCAAGTGGGGCTTGAGCGGTCACTGGTCACCGTGACCCTGGCGCACATTCTGATCATGCTGCCGTTTTTCATCGAGGCCTGCCGCTCAAGACTCGAATATTTCGATCTGTCGCTGGAAGAAGCCGCGCGCGATCTCGGTGCCACGGCCTGGGACTCGTTCCGTCTGGTGACGCTGCCGATCATTGCGCCGACATTGATCGGGGCGGCCATACTGTCCTTCACCATTTCTTTCGACGAAGTCATCGTTACGATCTTCACCAGCGGCGCCGAGACCACGCTTCCGATCGCCATCTGGTCGATGATGCGCCAGGCCATGACCCCTGCCATCAATGCCGCGTCGGTGCTGGCTCTCTCTTGTGTGGTGCTGCTGATCATTGCCTTCGCGCTGTTCGGCTGGCTGCAACGGCGTTGGAAACTTGCAGGCCGCAGAACAGTCAACGATAAGGCCGCAGCATGACCGGCACGATTGTCCATCTTGGCGCGATCACCAAGTCGTTTGGGTCCGTGCAAGCCTTGCACGAGATCACGCTTGATGTCGGAAAAGGCGAGATCCTGACGCTGCTGGGACCGAGCGGCTGCGGCAAGACGACGTTGATGCGCATCATCGCCGGCTTCGAAGAGCAAACCTCCGGCACGGTTGCGATCGCAGGTGCCGATATGCGGGGTGTACCGCCTGAGCGCCGCCCCGTGAACATGGTGTTCCAGCGCTATGCGTTGTTCCCGCATCTCGATGTGTTCGACAATATCGCCTTTGGCCTCCGTATCAAGAAGATGCCGAAGGAGCAGATCCGGGAGGACGTTGGACGGATCCTGGCGCTGGTGCAGATGCAGGAGCTTTCCGGCCGATGGATCAACCAGCTGAGCGGCGGCCAGTCCCAGCGCGTAGCGCTGGCCCGCGCCCTGGTCAATCAGCCCGCTGTTCTGCTGCTGGATGAGCCATTGGCCGCGCTCGATCTGAAAATCCGCCAGCATATGCTCACCGAACTGAAGCGTATACATACCGAAACGGGCACGACCTTCATCTATGTCACGCACGATCAGGACGAAGCCATGATGCTGTCCGATCGCATCGTGCTGATGAACTGCGGGCGCATCGAGCAGATCGGCTCGCCCGAAGAGCTGTATGCGGCGCCCGCAAGCCTGTTTGCCGCGCAGTTCCTTGGTGACATCAATCTGCTGCCGGCCCGCGTCGCCGCCATTGAAGGCACTGTTGCCCGCTGCGATATCGGCATCGCCATCATCGAGGCGCCTGCCAAAGGGCTGGCCGCGGGCGATACGGTGACACTGTGTGTCCGTCCCGAGACGATCATGCTGGGCGGCGCGGATGCCGGGACTTCGGCTGGCGGACTGCGTGGACTGATCAAGGACACGGCCTTCAGCGGCAACCGCATCGTCTATTGGGTGACGTTGCCGAACGGCGCGGTGCTGCGGTGCCAGGAGTCGCGGACCGTGCAAGGCCAGCGCTTTCAGGCCCGCGCAGCGGTCACCGTGAGTTGGCCGGTGGAGGCCAACGTTATTCTCAAGAGCTAGGCGAACGGTCTAACCTTTCCTCACATACCCCCGCGCCCGGTCATTCGCGGCGTCCTCGGCCGAACGCTCCGATGGCGGACCATAGCCGCCGCCGCCCGGCACGTCCAAAATCAGCCGCCGGCCTTCCGGGACGAACTGGCGGCCTTTGCCGTTGAGAATTGTGCCATCGTCGAGCGAGACGCCGCCGGACATCCCGGACTTGCCGCCCGCCCGCCCGCGCGCTGGATTGTCAAGTCGGTCGAACATGGCGTTGAAGTAGAATTCATGGCCCTTGGCGGGTGCGATCTCCACCGTCTGACCGAGGCCGCCCCGATATGTGCCATCACCGCCCGATCCCTCCCGCAGTTCCTTGCGCCAGAATATGACGGGCCCCACATGCTCGGTCGCCTCGATCGACATAGTGTGTACGCCGCTTGGAAAGGCGGTCGCGCTCATGCCATCGAGCGTCGGCCGCGCTCCAGAGCCGCCGCTGTTGAACATCAGCACCTCGGCCCGCTGAGCATCGACGCCGTCTGGCATACGGCCACCGCTTGGCCGCGCGCTGATCTGGATGTTCCAGAGCGCGCCTGCGCCCTCCGCTGGAATGCGGCCAGGCAACATGGTGTGTACGGCGCCCAAAATGAGGTCGGGGATGAAGTGGCCGAGCACATGCCGCACGGCCACGGGGGCAGGATGCAGCGCATTGAGAATGCAGCCCGGCG
Organism: Hyphomicrobiaceae bacterium; assembly: GCA_043741375.1. GTDB lineage: Bacteria > Pseudomonadota > Alphaproteobacteria > Rhizobiales > Hyphomicrobiaceae > JANYHF01. Next base: position 5,388 of record JAYUAJ010000010.1, read on the forward strand.
GGGCCACGATCTTGAACGGTTCGAGAGAGGCCCAGTTGTTGGGGATGTCGGGCGCCAGGGCGACCTTCAGTCCGTAGGCGGCATAAGCCGTCGTGTAAATCAGCGGCACATTTATGCCCTTCGGGCTCTGCCCCGATGTGCCTGCGAAATCGGCCGTGATGTCGTCGGTGCCTACCGTGAGGCAGACCACCATCTCGACCGGCGCGCCGTAGCCGTCCACGCGCACGGTGTTGCGGTACTGTCCCTTTGGGAGCGCCGTGATCCGTTCGATGGTGGCGGCGCGGCTGCGCTCAAACACGAACTCTGCCAGCGCCTCAAGATCGTAAATCGCGAACTCATCCATCATGCCGACAAGCCGCCGGTGCCCGGTCTCGTTGCAGGCGGCAAGCGAATAGACATCGCCGACCACCTGGTTGGACTCGCGCACATTGTTGTGCAGGATACGGACCAAGTCGCGGTTCACTTTTCCGCGCTCGGCGAACTTCATGATCGGGATGCAGATCCCCTCTTCATACACCTCATTGGCGTCCGGCCCGAAACCGCGCCCGCCCACATCCACCACATGGGCGGTGGCCGCGAAGTAACCCGTGAGCTTGCCCTTATAGAACGAGGGGCTGACCATCGTCAGGTCATGCAGATGCCCGGTGCCGAGCCAGGGATCGTTGGTGATATAGGCGTCGCCCTCAAAAATGTTCTCTTCGCCGATCTCCCGGATGAAGTGACCGACGGCCGCCGCCATGGCGTTCACATGACCCGGCGTGCCGGTGACGGCCTGGGCGATCATCCGTCCACGCCGGTCAAACACGCCAGCCGACAGGTCGCCCGATTCGCGCACGCTGGTCGAGAAGGCTGTGCGGACGAGCGCGGCAGCCTGTTCCTCGACCACGGCGATGAGGCGGTTCCACATGACTTGTGAACGGACGTCGGCTACGGCGGTTTGGGTCATTTGGGTCAGGTCCAATCGGTGGCATACGGCGTAACGGCGTAATGTCGTAGGTCGGGTAGAGGGCGGAAG
>JAYUAJ010000011.1:0-14385 GCA_043741375.1 Hyphomicrobiaceae bacterium
CGACAGTCACGGGCGGCTCGACGACCAGGACTGGGGGCTCGACAGTCACGGGCGGCTCGACGACCAGGACTGGGGGCTCGACAGTCACGGGCGGCTCGACGACCAGGACCGGGGGCTCGACAGTCACGGGTGGCTCGACGACCAGGACTGGGGGCTCGATGACCACGGGCGGATTGACGACAACAACCGGAGGCTCGACGACCACCGGCGGCACGACCACAGGCGTCGGCACATCGACTTGCGTCGACTCATGGCCATGGCCATCGTCGGTATGTGTGCAGACGACACCGCTATGATGATCCTCCGTACGGGTCGTGGTGACGCCCGAGTGGTGATCTTCATGCTTGTGCGACGTCACGCCGTGCTCTTTGTCTTCGGTCGCGGTGTCGACATTGCCGGTCTTGCCGTCCTCATGACGATGCGAGACGTGGCCGGACTTGTGATCCTCGGTCGTCGTATCGACATTGCCGGTCTTCTTGTCTTCATGACGGTGCGACTCGACGCCGTTCTTCTTGTCGACCGTCGTGATGTCGAGCGTGCCGTTTTTCTCGTCATGCGTTTTGGTGCAGACGATGCCGGACTTTTTGTCCTCGGTCGTGGTCACGATCACGTTGGACTTGTGATCCTCGTGCGTTGTGGTGACGACTTTGGACTTAGCGTCCTCGGTGCGGGTCTCGGTCGTGCCGGCTTTGCCATCCTCGCGAACGGAAGTGGTCATGCCGCTGCGCTCGTCGCGCGACGTGGTTTCTTTCACGCCGCTCGACTTGTCTTCGTGGCAGGTGCTGGTGACGCCGTTCTTGTCGTCGGTCGTTGTGGTGACGACGGTCTTGGCTTTGGCGTCCTCAATCTGGTGGCTGGAAACGTTGTTCTTGCCGTCTTTGAAGTCGGTGGTGACGGTGCCGGCCTTCTTGTCCTCAACCTTTATGCAAACGGTGCCGTGCTTGCTGTCCTCGGTCGTGGTCGTGACCGTGGCGTTCTTGGAGTCGGACTTGACCGTTGTGACGCAGCCGCTGTCCTTGTCGACCGACTTGACGGTCGTGATGCCATTGTTGGCGTCGGACCCGCCCATGACTTTCGCATGCCCGACATAGCTAGCGTTCGCCGTCGCGCTGTTGCTGCTCGTGCCGGCATTGCCGTCGGTGAACACGATCTTGACCTGGCCCGACACGGGGTCGACGCTGGTTTCGATGTGGTTCTTGCCGTCGGCGTTCAGCGTTTTCAGGCTGTTGTACATTTGGCTGCCGGGCAGGAACGGAACCGCAGTTTCCTTGCCGCTGACCGGATCGACGCTGACCAGGGTTAACGGCTTGCCGTCGGCAACGTTGCCAGCCGCGCCCGAGCCGCTCTCGAGCTTGAACGAGCCCACCTTCAGCATCGAAGCCCAGTTTGCGTCGCCCGAAGCGATGCCACCTGGCACGAAGAAGAAGCCGAGACGCTCGCCCTTGGCCAGGCCAACCTCGAACGACCCTGCGTCCGAGGCGCCGACGATTTTCACGCCGGTGATGGTGCCGGTCTTGTAGTCTTGTCGTAGGAATACATGCCCACGACGTCGGTTTGCGGGTCCGCGTCGGTGGTGGAAATCGACATTTTCGCCGTCGCGTCTTCAGCCACCTTGAACTGGCTGAAACCCGTCGGCATGCCGCCGCCACCGTGAATGATGTCGTCGCCGGTGCCGCCGGTGATGAAGTCATCACTGCCGCCTCCCGACAACGCTACGCCGCCATTGGCACCCGTCAGGGTGTCATTGCCGGACTGGCCGAACACCTCGTCACCGGCGCTTCCGGCGCCGAGCGAGTTGTTCTTGCCGTCTCCAATAATCTTAGCCACAGCCTACTCCTGTTATTCACCCACTCAACCGGGACGGCGATTGGCTCGCCTTGTTGTCCCCAGCAGGGGCCGCCTTGCGGCGCTCCCTGACGTTCAGTCTTCTTTGCATTCCTCGTCGAAGCTGCCGTCTACCAGGCGATGCCCTCGTAACCGTCCTCCTTCGGCCGGCCGCGGAACAACCGCGCCAAGTCCACCACGGCGACGTCCTTGCCGCGCATCGTCACGGCACGGCGGAATTCCTCCGTGGCGTGGCTGACGACCAGGATGTCTGAATTGTCGAGAAGTTCGTCCATGCTCTCGGTGCGGATCACTTCGAAGCGATCAAACAGCGGGGCCAGGCGCGGCGTGGTGCGCTTCAGGTAGTCAATCTGGCCGCGCATATGCGGGGTCATCTTGACGTTGGCGTCATAGCCGCGGATCTTTTCGCCCTTGGCTTCCAGCGCCGCCATCAGGTCGATGGTGGGGCTCTCGCGCAGGTCGTCCGTGCCCGTCTTGAACGTCATGCCGAGGAAACCGATGCGCTTGCCGCTATGGCGGGCAAGGATGTCCACGGCGTTGGAAACATGCTCCTGGTTCGACGGGATCAGGCTGTCGATCAGTGGCAGTTTGACGCCGAGGCCCTTGGCCAGATGGCTCACAGCGCGCACTTCCTTGGGCAGGCACGAGCCGCCAAAGGCGAAGCCCGGCTTCAGGTAGTACGCAGAGATGTTGAGCTTCTGGTCCTTGACGAAAATGTCCATGACATCGTGGCTGTCGATGTTCATGGCCTTGCACATGCGGCCGATCTCGTTGGCGAAGGCGACCTTGGTGGCGTGCCAGACATTGTCCGCATACTTCACCATTTCGGCCGCGTCGATCGAGGTGAAGATCGCGTTCTGGTCGATGGCGGTGTAGATGCCTTCGACGGTGGCGCGGGCGCGCATGTCAGAGGCGCCGATGACGGTTTTCGGCGGCGCAAAGAAGTCGGCCACCGCCACGCCTTCGCGCAAAAATTCCGGATTGAAGCAGACGCCGAAATCATCGCCCAGCTTCTTGCCCGAAGCGGCCTCGATTTCGGGCACCACGACGCTCATGGTCGTTCCCGGCGGGATCGAGCAGCGCATGACGACGACGTGATAATCGTCCTTGGCAGCGAGCGCGCGGCCGATGGTGCGGCTGGCGTCGCGCACATAGCTCATGTCGCAGCTGCCATCGGCCGCGGTCGGCGTGCCTACCGAAACGAAGGTGACATCGGTGCGCAGCACGGCACCGATCAGGCTGTGCGTGGCCGATACCAGGCCGCGGCCAACGCCTTCAAGAAGGAGGTCTTCAAGACGGTTCTCGACAATCGGCGAGACGCCGCGATTGATCGCATCGACGCGCACTTCCGAGGTATCGACGCCGATCATGCGAAATCCCAGATGGGACAGGCACGCCATCGACACCGCGCCGACATAGCCGAGCCCGACCACGCTGATCGAGGGCCGCGCGGCGACGTCACGGTTGCGGGCTGCTGGAACCTCGTCCACCGCACGCAGATACCGAACTGTTGGCAAAACTTGAGACACGTAGACAACCTCCCGCACCAAACTTCGTTCCCCACTGGACGCCGCTGTTTGTGTCCCCAATCTTGCCTCGGGGTTTCAGCAGACAGTCCACGAACGATCTAGGTTTAGCAAAGAGGTCTGGAAGAACCGTGAAGTGGTCTCAGACAATTTTACTGAAACAGTATAGCTTTTACAGTGTTCCAGCTTGGCACACTAAGTACCTGAGTATAGACGATAGTCGCCAATATAAGACTGGCAGCTGACAACACAGTAAGATACGCCGCCATCCACTCGCGAAAGCGCGCCAGCAGACTCTGATCGGCAAAGCCGGCCTTCTGGTTGCCGCGGTTGGCCCACTTCTGTTTCGAAAGGCGCCAGAGGATGAACACCTTCACCATGGCGTTCAGGATCTGGTTGACGTACAAAATCCAAACGTAGTTAAGATCGACTTTGCGGGCGTATGTGAACAACAGCATCGACAACATAAGGCGCGTGACGGTCAAATAGATGAAATAGGACGCGAGGTAAGCCGGGCCGATGACGGTGCCCGCGACCAGCGCCAGAGTGGGGCTGACCAGCATGGTCCACATGGCGATGCGCTGATCGATCAAGCACCACCAGATGAAGAACGGCATTGCCCGCGGCCCAAGCTTGATGGCGCGCAAACCGTTGCGCAGCATGTTGCCCGACCAGCGGCGGAAGTTTTCAACCATCCGGGTGTAGGGCGATCCCTTGATGACTTCGATGGTGAAACCGGTGGCGTCCGGCACATAAATCATCTTGGCATTGTGCTTGAGCAGGTAGTACCAGGTGCTCTTGTCGTCGCCCGAGAGAAACCGGAACGATCCCCACAGCCAGTGCGTCAGATAGTCGGCTTCCAGCAGGCGGATGAATTCGTTCTTCTTGACGTGATAGGCGCGAAAGCAGCTCATCCGCCCCGTGAGCGTCAGCACACGGCCCGAAAGCGCGTGCGATTGCATGGCCAGGTGCCGCTGCGCAAAGCGCATGTTCAGCCAGGACTGCATCCACCACGGACCTTGCACCTGCACGGCCTCATGCGTGGTCATGGCCTGCAGTTCGGGATCGGCGCCGAACAGCGCCAGACATTTTCGCAAGGCGCCGGGAGCGATGACGAAATCGCCGTCCATGAACACGACCAGATCGTCATCGCGCATGTCACTGCGCGACATGGCGCGCAGAATCAGCGAAATCGCCATGCGCTTGCCGGGCACGTTCTGGCGCACGATGTGCAGCGTGATGTCGAGGTCGGACGCGACCAGGCGCAGCTGCTCGGCGATCAGGTTCTCATCGAATAAGTCACCCGAGCCCAGCCAGACGGTGCCGGCGACGCCCGCTTCGCGGATCTGGCTGACGATGCCGCGGATGACGTGCTCGGTGATCTCGCGATCCTCGCGGAACGTCGTCATCATGAAGTGCATGTGGCGCGGACGCCAGCCGGTGTCCCACAGTTCGGCCGCCGCCTTGGCCAGGCGCGGATAGACCACGTGGCCGTAAACGCGCGAGCGCACGGCATGCGTGAACCACCAGCTGTAGCGCCAGATGCCGAGCACGCCGATGACGTAGGTGATCTCTTTGATGTCGGGGTCCCAGAGTCGGTTCGGCAACTGAACCAGGCCGACAAAGCAGACGCCCATCAAGAGGCCGATCTGCAGCAGGACTTCCAGCGACCATTTCTCCCAGAACGGAAGAGGTTTGGTCGGGTCGTCATAAACCGGAAGACCGGAGCCCTGGCGATTGCCGGCCATCAGACGCCCCGCAACAGGCTGGCGCCGAGGGGATTGGGATTGGCCCGGTCGGGGCCAGTTTTCACCGGCAGGTCGGTCAAAGAGGGCCGCAGCTGGACCATGGGCGGCGCTGAAACCGCATCCTGAGATGGGCGCAACTTCAACGGCGCCGGCGGCGTGTCTGCAGGTGCAATCGCGCCGGGCTTCACCTGCGTGAATGAGCGGTTTTCCGACGGCGTTCCCGAGGCGCCGCCGAACATTGGCAACGCCTTGAACGCATCGTTGATGCCTTTGACAATCTCGTTGGTGGAGCGGGACTTGAAGATCACCACGACCGGCGTGCCCGAGCGGAAGGTCTTGATGTTGCGCGCGACGTCGTCGGTGGCGAACTGCAGAGTCACCAATGCCGAACGGTCGCGCGTGTTGCGGAAGTTGAAGCGGGCCTCCATTTCCTGGGCAAAGCCGCTGGTGCGGTCGATATTGGTCACGGTCGCCACGAGAGTGGCGTCAAACGCCGGCACGTATACGGTGGCCGGATCGCCGATCCCGACATGCAGCACTTCGTCCTGCGTGAGATAGGCCGTGACCATGCGCGAGCGCGGCTGCTCCAGCACTGCGATGACATCGCCGCGATTGATCGAAGCATGATCGACGCGTGGCAGCTCGAGCACCAGCCCATCAAACGGGGCAATGACGGCCAGCCGCAGCCGCTGTTGCATCAGCACCCGCTTGCGCTGTTGGGCCAAATCGATCTCGGCTTCCTGCAGCTTGACCTCGGCCTCCATCTTGGCGCGCTCGCCCAGAAACTGGTTGCCGGTGAAGAAGCGCAAGCCGGTGGAGCGGGCCGCCAGCGTGCTCTGCGACGAGAGTTCGAACGACTGGCCCTTGGCCGCGCTCTCGGTGGCGATGGCGTCGCGTTCGGTCACATCCAGCTGCGCCTTGGTGGCATAACCCTTCTGATAGAGACCCTGGGCGCGCTTGTAGGCCGCATCGGCATTGACCGCTGCGGCCTTCAAGGCGTCCAGTTTGGCCTGCGCCTGCTCGATCCGCTTCTGTTCAACGGTCGAGAGGTCTTCAAGCTGGTTCAGAGCGTCGGCGAGCATGTGCTGCGAGGCACCGAGCTTGGCTTGCTTTTCGCGAATATCGATATCCGCGAGATCGATCTCGCGTTCCAGCTGGTTGTCCGCAACCTGCAGCACCACCGCGCCGGCCTTGACCACGTCACCGGGCTTGTAGCTGGTCCACATGACGTGTCCGTCATTGGGGGCCTGCACCGTGACCATGGGCGCGGAGATGACGGCGCTATCGACCTCCAGGCGGAACACGTTGGTATAGCCCAGCATGGCGATATAGCTGAACACGAACAGTCCGAGCACGCTGTAGAGACCGGTAAAGAAGATGGTCTTGACCGGCCAGCGGTTAACCGGCACCACTTCGCCCGGATTGACGTCGGGCTTGGTGGAGACCGGCGTCACCGGCAGATCGATGCGCTGAATGGTGTCAGCCACGTCCGACATCGAGCCGCGCACCAACTCCTCAATGAAGTGGCGCATCAACTCCTGTTCGCGCTCGCCCAGTTCGGTAAAGCGCAGCGCGAACATGCCCTTTTCGGCATCGTTGCGCACCACCTGACCCTTGGCGGCGAAGGCGACGTCAAACCCCTGGAAGGGCATGGAGAGCTTGAGGTCTACGAAGTCGCCAGGCGCGGGCACGGCTCCGCCGAAGCCTTCCAGGCGCAATCCGCCCAGGCTCCAGTCAGCCGCCCGCAGCGTCTCTCCAGCATAGGTCACGAACATAGGCGCCGTGACGCGATGATGGCGACGTTGGTCGGGTCGTTCTCTACGCACCTTGACCGACATAACGAACGATACGCTTACCTACAAACTTCCCACTCCCGCCCCCATGAATAGCCGCGCGCGCAGGCGCGACCAGGCCATGTGGCCGGGTCTAACCCCTTTGATATGCACCGAGGTCGTGAATAAACGCTTAGATTTGCTACGATTTTAGGATTTTTCCGAACTTCGGCCGCGCGGGCGTCGGGGCCGGCCCGGAATCGAACCGGCGTTAACCTTGTGGAAGACCCGCCGTGCGGGTCTTCCACAACCGGAACAGGAACGGCAGCGTGGCCGCTATGGCGAGGAAGCGGACTAGCTGGTGGACGGTGACGTAGGCGGCATCGAGTTTCAGCGTGAAGACCAGGACGCCGATGGTGTCGAGCCCACCCGGGGCAAAGGCCAACAAGACTTGCAGCATCGGGAGTTGCAGCAACCTGGACGTGACGACAGCCGCCAGGCCGGCAGCCAGGAAGGTTACGCCGGCGCTGGCCAGCGCCGGAGCCAGCATGGCGATGAGCGCCTTGCGATCGCTACCCCCGAAGCGGGCACCGACGTTGGTTCCGATCAACACAATCGCAGGCACCAGCAACCAGTTCGGCACCGAAGCGTCGGACCACCCGGCGCCATGGGCGATACAACTGACGATCAGGCCGCCGATCATCGGTGCCGCCGGCGTGTTTATGCGCTGCAACAGAACGCCGGCGGCGAGGCCAGCGGCCAGCAGGGCGAGCCACTCCAGCGGCCTTCCGGACGCCGCCAGGGACGGTTGATGCGAGGCAAGGGAGCCGAACAACAGCGGTGCCAACAGCACAATCGCCATCAGCCGAACCGATTGGGCAACCGCGATCGGACGCACGTCCAGCCCTTCGTTCAAGGCGATAGCGAGCGTGTAGCTGAGCGCCCCGGGGACCGAGGCCAGGAAGGCCTCACGGCGCTCCCAACCGAAAAGCCGTGTCAAGGTCAGCTGCGCCGATCCGACGATGAGCGGGATGGTCAGCAGCAACGCCAGCAGCGACCAGGGCCAGCGCTCGATGGCGGCAAGTGAATTGGGATCGACCAATGTCCCGAGCGATACACCAAGGACCAGAAATGCGGCGTCCATCAATTGCCAGGACACCTGCGGCGGGCGGCCGCTGATCGCCAGAGCCGCGCCGGCCATCGCCGATCCTGTCAGCCACGGGGCAGGCGCACCAATCACCCAGAACAGCGCTGCGCCAGCCGAGCAGGCCAGCAGCCCAGCCCACCCCTTTGCCAGAGCGTTCAGGTGACGGCCTTGCGCGCTTGATATTTGGGCTTCAGCCAGGGCTTCCGGCCTAGTACATCGGCCAAGAGGTCGCCGGCACGCGCCACATCGGGGTAGCTTAGATAGAGCGGCGTAAACCCAAACCGCATGATGTGCGGGGCCCGAAAATCGCCAATCACACCTTGGTCGATGAGGGCCTGGATGACCGCATAGCCATGCTCGAAGCGGTAGGCCAACTGGCTGCCGCGTGCGTCGTCTGCCATCGGCGTCAGGCGCTCGATTTCGGGGCAGCGCTCGGCGACGCGAGCATGAAAGACATCGGCCAGCTTAAGCGATTTCGCCCTCAGGGCGTCCATGTCGACAGCGTCGAAGGCGTCCAAAGCGGCGTCCAGAACGCTTAAGGCAATCACCGAGGGCGTGCCGGCCAGCATGCGTGCGATGCTCGGCGCGGGCCGATAGTCCAGCTCGAACCGGAACGGGGCCGCGTGGCCAAGCCAGCCCGTCAGCGGCTGGCTGACGGCATCGAGGTGTTTTGGCGCGACATAGAGCCAAGCGGGTGCGCCGGGGCCGCCGTTGAGGTATTTGTACGAGCAACCCACGGCCAGATCGACGCCGGCCGCCGTCACGTCGGTCGGCATGGCGCCCGCGCTGTGGCAGAGGTCCCAGATCGCGAGCGCGCCCGAGGCCTGGATGGTGTGCGTCAGACCGGCCATGTCGCGCCGCTCGCCCGTCCGGTAGTCGACATCGGTAAGCAGCACGGCCGCGACGCTCTTGTCGAGCGACCGGCCAATATCTTGGATGGGAACCACGCGCAGAGTTTTCCCCGCGCCCATCAGTTTGGTCAGGCCGTGAGCGATATAGAGATCGGTCGGAAAATTGCCGGCGTCGGACAGAATGATGGTCCGGTCCGGACGCAGCGCCAAGGCGGCGGCCAGCAGTTTGAAGATATTGACCGAGGTTGTGTCGCAGGCGAGCACGCTTCCGGCCGGTGCGCCGATCAGCCGGCCGATCCGGTCGCCGACCTTGCCGGGCAGGTCTATCCAGTGATGCTCGTTCCAGGCCCGGATCAGCGCGCCGCCCCACTGTTCGGCCACCACGGTGGCGGCGCGCTTGCGGGCTGCCGCCGTCAAAGGTCCCAAAGAATTACCATCAAGGTAAATGATGCCGTCCGGCAGCTCGAACAGCGCCCGGTGCCCCTTGAGTGGATCGTCGCGGTCGAGTTCTGCGATGGTTGTCGTTGGCAAGGTGGCTTCCCGAGGCGCGTTGCCGCAGGACCATTGCCGCAGGTGGCTGGCCTGTCAAGAAAGCGCGGCGGACTTCAGGCCGCCTAAACAAACAGGAAATCGTCCGCTGTCAGAGATTGGCTGCTCACATTCAGCAGGGTGACGATCTCGTTGGAGGCCAGCGTGAGGATGGTGTTGACCCCGCTTTGCGCAATGGCGTGATGGGCGACCAGATCGCTGAAACCCACCGCCAGCTCGTGGCCGATCTTGATCAGGTCGTGGCCGAGGCCGCTGGCCAGGAAGTCCGTGACGGTGTCGCGTTCCATTCCGGCGAGTTGCTTGCCGAAGAAGAACAGATCGGCGCCGGCGCCACCGGTCAGGGTGTTGTTGCCGAGCCCGCCGGTCAGCCCGTCATTGCCGTTGCCGCCGCTCAAAGTATCGTTTGCGGTGCCGCCCTGCAGGCTGTCGTTGCCGTCCAGGCCGTTGAGGATGCTGCTGCTGCCGGCATTGATCAGGACGTTGTCGAGGCCGTTGCCGGTGCCGGTGCGGGTCGCAAGTCCGGTCAGGGTCAGGTTCTCGATATTGGCGCCGAGCGTATAGCTGAGGCTGGTCACGACGGTATCGAAACCGGCATTCAGGGCCTCGATCACGACGTCGGCCGCCGAGTCGAGGAAGTATGTGTCGTTGCCCTGACCGCCGGCCATGGTGTCGGTGCCGAGGCCGCCATCGAGGACGTTGTCGCCAGCATTGCCCGTCAGTTGGTTCTGGCCGCCATTGCCCGTGGCGTTGATGTTGCCGCTGCCCGACAGCGCAAGGTTCTCCAGATTGGTGCCAAGCGCATAGCTCACACCTGCGATCACCGTGTCGAGCCCCGCGCTCAAGCCCTCGGTGACCACGTCGCTGCTGGCATCCACAACATAGGTATCGTTGCCCATGCCGCCGAGCATCGTATCGGTGCCAAGTCCGCCGTTGAGGACATTGTCGCCGGTATTGCCGGTCAACGTGTTGGCGCCCGCATTTCCGGTGCCGTTCAGGCTCAATGCTCCCGTCAACGTCAGGTTCTCGACATCCGTTCCGAGGGTATAAGTGATGCTCGAAACTACGGTGTCGATGCCGCCGCCTGCGGCCTCGGAAACAGCGTCGGCCGCGGTATCGACCTTGTAGGTGTCGTTACCGGTGCCGCCGGTCATGCTGTCGGCACCGAGGCCGCCATCCAGGGTATCGTTACCGTTTCCGCCTGCGATTTGGTCCGCGCCGGCGCCGCCTGTGATTAGATTGGCGGCGTCGTTGCCGGCGATGGTGTCATTGCCGCCGCCACCCGCCGCATTCTCAATCACCGTGTTGTAGGCGATGGCAATGTTGTTCGTCATGCTGGCGGCCGACGAATAGTGCCCCGCCATCAAATCGATCTGGGACGCCTTCGTGTAGCCTGACAGGTCCAGGGTATCCAAACCGTTGGCGTCGTAGATGGTCAGAATCGGATGCAGGTTGACGCTGAAATTGTAGACGCTGTTGACCGCAGCACCGATGCCGCTGGCGTTGAAGCCATAGACGGTCGCGCCTATGCGCGTGGTCGGATCGGCGCCGTACATGGACTGGATCGCCAACACGTCATTCAGCATCGGAGTCTGGGCGTAGTAGTCATGGCCGTTGACGCTCCAATTGGCCTGGCCGGTCTCCCAGACGGCGAAATAGGACATGACCGAGTACATATGGCTGTCCTGCAGGCTCGAAGCGTCGGTCGCCCAGTTTGCCGTGCCGTTGTAGTCGCCCATGTGGTTGAGGCCGAGTGTGTGTCCGATCTCGTGAACGAAGGTCAGAAAAGAATAGTCGCCAACCACCGGATGTGTGAGCTCGGTGTAGCTTGAATTGATCCAGACGCTGCTGCCTTCCCAGCCGTAGGCATCGGGGTAGTAGCCGTAGGCATAGGCGTCGGTGGTGGTGTGATTGGAGAATTTGAAGGTCGCATTGGCACTGCTGCCCGCTGACGCAGCGTTAGGAACGATCAATTCGTCCCACACTTTGAGGGCGAGCGAGGCCGCCGCCTGCTGACCTGCGTTGAGAGGGGCGAACCCGGTGCGCTCGTCGAAACCGAGCGGTACCCAAGTGTTGTTGCTGGGGAACCCATAAGTCCATTGGGTGCCCGGAAGGTGCCAGCCCGAATCCAGCTGACCAACAACCTGCGCATTCGTCCAAGACGCCAAAGCCACGGTACTGCCCCACGCAACGCCACGCCACGGCAGTCACAATCGCTTGAAAACGCTACGATATCGCTAAGCCAGTCGATAAAATGTGAGGCATCGACGAAGATCGGGGGCGCGCCACCGTGCCAAAACCAATCGGCTATTATCTCTTCCTTAAGGATATCGGCCTAGGGTTTTCCTCATCCAGTCTTCTGGATCCGGAGTGGGTCCTGTCCACTCTGTTTGACGCCTCCCTGTTAACTTCTGAGCCGCCTCAACCGCGGCTCATTTTTTTTGCCTTGTTTCGGTACGAATCGGAAGGTCTTCGTTAACTCGCCTGCAATCATACTTGCGTTTAACTGCAGGTCTTGCATGATGCTTTTTGCAGCAGTTCAGTGGTGATAGTTCAATCATGAGCGAGCGTGGCGTACGCGATTTGGCCGGTCCCGGCGGTGTGATGGTGTCGTTCGGCGAACGCTACCTGACGTCGGAGCGGTTCCAGTCCATCTACCGCGAGGGGATGGAGCTGGTGGAAGAGACAGCCCGCTATCTCGAAGGCGACGGCCGCGGCGAAGGCAAGTCCCTGAAGGGGGCGACCTCGCTCAGTTACGCCACCGAAAGCATGCGGCTGACCACACGGCTGATGAACATCGCCTCGTGGCTGCTGATCCGCCGTTCGGTAAACAACGGCGAGATGACGCAAGAGCGCGCGCGCCGCGAGCGCCTGAAGTTGAAGATCGATTCGATCGGCCGGCCCTCGCACATCAAAGGCTTTGAAGAGCTGCCGCTGAAGCTGCGCGCGCTGATCGAGGCAAGTTTTTCCCTGCAAGACAAGGTGATCAAGCTCGACCGCCTGTTCGAGGGCGGCTCGGTACTGAGCGAGGACGCGCAGCCGCGCGCGCACGCGCCCGCGCCGCAGGACGCCGAGGCACAGGCATTGGTCGCCGAAACTGGCGATCCGAAGGCGCCGTTGTCGCGCATCCGTCTGGTGTTCAACGCTGATAAGGCCGGCAACAAGCACTGACGGCCGGCTCTGCCCATTCGCTTCCGGCTGACCGCGGCGTTATACTAAGCGATCAAGCTCATTGTGAATTCCCTGGCCCTGGCGGTTTCGTCCCCCTCCCCCACTGCGGGGAGGGGCTAGGGGTGGGGGGAAGATGCATGACGGGGCTGCGCGTTTGACGCGTTGATCCAGCGTGCGAATCCATCAGCAGTCCGCCCGGACCTTCACCCCAACCCTAGCCCTTCCCCGTCAAGGGGAAGGGACTCCGTCCGGTGCAGTTTCTGGCACAGCAGGCCACAACTTAGCGCTGTTTCCGGCAGACAACGGCGACCAAAGACTCAAAACAGGCCCCGCGTTTCCGCTGGGGCCTGTTTTTGTTTGGGCCGTCGCCCAAAAAACTACTTCTTAAAAATGCCGTCGAATTTCTTGTTGAACTTCGACAGGCGTCCGCCACGATCCAGCAACTGCTGGTTGCCGCCGGTCCAGGCCGGATGGGTCGAGGGATCGATGTCGAGCATGATCTTGTCGCCCTCTTTGCCGTAGGTCGAATAGGTCCCGTACTCGGTTCCGTTGGTCATCACCACGGTGACGGCGTGATAGTCAGGATGCAGGCCTGCGGTCTTCTTCATGGGAAAGTCTCGTTTGATGGCCCGCACGATGTTGCGCGCGATGCAGTGGGACCCGGGTGAATGGGATTGGGGAGCAGATAGCAAGGAACGGCGGGTGGGGTCAAGAGGCCGGAACTGTTAGATCGGACTCAAGAAGCGGAGATTCGTTCAGTCCTGTTCGCTTGTAGATTTCAAAAAGACTCAAGCGACACCCTATTTTCGGCAGCTCGATTGCGTCGGCCATGCGATCTGCGTTGGTTGGCTCCCAACCGCCAGCGGTCCGCTCGTACAGCGTCACGGCAACCAACGTGCTGTCGATAAGCAGAATGTAGTCCAACACTTTATGCCGGCGATACTCGTCCAACTTGCGCGCCCACGGAACGCCCACATTGGACTTTGAGAGCACTTCTACGGCCAGTCGAGGCTGAAGCGCCTCAAATACATCGCCGCGCGGAGGATCGCATGTAACCATCATGTCAGGACGCCGGACTGTGCGGATTCGTGTTCGCAGCGCGGTGTCCGCTGTGGTCGTGCGGCAAGGCTGGTCCGCCAATTGCGTTCCTAGAGAAATGATCAAGTTGTTGACGATGCAGTCGTGGGTGCCACTCGCTCCAGCCATCAGGTCGATTTGGACGGGCACGCCATCAACCAGTTCGAAGCGTCCGTCCTGGTTCAGGCACCAGAGCAGGAATTCGTCGGCTTCCATGAGTTGGTTTGCGGCTATCGACATCGGCGTTGTGCCTCGGGCAATCTCAAGACGCCGGAGCCTATCACGCTTCACGCCGTGGCGCGACAACCCAAGCTGCCGGGTTGGGGGGGGGGCCGGTTGGACAATGGCAAAGATGCGTTGATCTCCCCGTGCTTCAAGGGGCAGCGGCAAGGCCTTCAAAGAACCCCAATGGGGCTCCTCCTCGCCGAAGGGGTGGCCGCGGACTTGATCCGGGGAAGGGGCGTCAGTGAGCCAGACGCCTAAAATTCGCGTCTGCTTTACCTCCCACCTCGGCCGGAAACCGCCGTCTTGCAGTTTCCGGCAGCAGCGGGTCCAGGTGCGGCTGTTGGGACAGCCTCGTACCACACCGGTTAAATTAACCCATTAGCGAAAGTTCTTGAGCGATCCGGTTAAGCCGCACTACCATCTTGAGCCGCATTATCGTCAGCGCACCCACCAGACTGGTGCTGACAAAGTGAAAAA
>JAYUAJ010000012.1:0-6379 GCA_043741375.1 Hyphomicrobiaceae bacterium
TGTGGCGCATGAACGAGGACAATCATCCGATTGCGCTCCATCACGGCTCGCTCGACGTTGGTCAGCGCCGCAAGGTGGAGGCGGCGATGGCGGCGGGACGCTTGCGCGCGGTGGTGGCGACCTCAACGCTGGACCTGGGCATCGACTGGGGCGATGTGGACCTGGTGATCCATGTTGGTGCGCCCAAGGGAGCGAGCCGGCTGGCCCAGAGGATCGGCCGCTCCAACCACCGGCTAGACGAGCCATCGAAGGCGATCCTGGTGCCCGCTAACCGGTTCGAGGCGATGGAATGCCAGGCTGCGCTGGATGCCGCCGAGGCCGGCGCCCAGGACACACCGCCCATCCGGCCGGGCGGTTTGGACGTGCTGGCGCAACACGTCATGGGCACGGCCTGCGCTGGACCATTCTGGCCGGACCAGCTGTTCAATGAGGTGCGCGGCGCATCGCCCTATGCGGCTCTCACGCGCGATCAGTTCGATCGCGTCATCGATTTTGTGTCCACCGGCGGTTACGCGCTGCGGGTCTACGATCGCTACGCCCGTCTGAAATTGATGGAGGACGGACGCCTTCGCATCGCCCACCCGAATCTCGCCCAGCAATACCGGCTGAATGTGGGCACTATTGTTGAAATGCCGATGCTGAAGGTGCGCATGATCGGGGCCAAGAGCCGGTTTCTGCTGCACCGCAAATCCGGTGAGGCCGGTACGCCGATGGGCGGAAAGTACCTCGGTGAGATCGAGGAGAGCTTCATCGAACAGCTCGCACCCGGGGACACGTTCGTGTTTGCCGGCCACGTGTTGCGGTTTGAGGCGCTGCGCGAGAGCGAGGCGTTCGTGACCCGGGCCGAGGGGCTGGACGCCAAGGTGCCGTCGTATGCCGGCGGGAAATTCCCGCTCTCGACCTATCTTGCCGAACGGGTGCGCGACATGCTTGCCAACCCGAAGGACTGGAAACGCCTGCCGCGGCCGGTCGGCGAGTGGCTGCAGATCCAGAAGAAGCGCTCGGCCATTCCCAAAGCGGACCAGGTTCTGGTGGAGACCTTTCCGCGCGGGGTACGATTTTTCCTTGTGTGCTACCCGTTCGAGGGGCGGCTGGCACATCAGACCCTCGGCATGCTGCTCACACGCCGGCTGGAGCGGATGCGGGCAAGGCCCATGGGGTTTGTCGCCAGCGAATATTCGCTGGCCCTGTGGGGCCTCGAAGACATGAGCGCGATGATCGCCGATGGCCGGCTCGATATCGGAAAATTGTTCGATGAGGACATGCTCGGCGACGATCTCGATGCCTGGTTAGCCGCGTCAAACCTGATGCGGCGCACGTTCCGCTTCTGCGCCGTCATTGCCGGACTGATCGAGCGGCGGTTCCCCGGCAAGGAGAAGAGCGGACGGCAAGTCACCGTATCTTCCGATCTCATCTACAACGTCCTGCGCGAACACGAACCCAACCACATCCTGATGGAGGCGGCCTGGCAGGATGCGGCAACCGGTCTGTTGGACATCGGGCGGCTGGGATTGTTTCTGGCACGCGCGAAGGGGCACATTCTGCACCGGGCGTTGCCGCGCGTGTCGCCGCTGGCGGTCCCCGTGTTGTTGGATATCGGTCGCGAGTCGGTTCCCGGTGCGGCGGCCGAAAGCCTGTTGCGCGAAAGCGCGGAAGATTTGATTGCGGAGGCGATGCAAGTTGGTTGACGCGCTCGCAGCGATTGAAAACTTTGACAATTGGCGGATCGAGCTACGCGGTGTCGCTCTGACGGCCAATCACGCCGGCGTGCTGCTCGTTGACGACGATCGGACCCTCGTGGTCGCCGATCTCCACTTGGAAAAGGGGACGGCGCGGGCGCGTCAACGTTCGTTCCTTCCGCCCTACGACACGCGCACGACGCTCGCCAGATTGAAACGCGCCATCGACCGGCTGCGGCCAGCCCGGGTGATCGCCCTGGGCGATAGCTTCCACGATGTTGGTGGCTGCGAGCGTTTGCACCCCGACGACCGCGCCAACTTACTTGGTCTGCAGAAGGGGCGGCAATGGTTGTGGATAGCGGGTAACCACGATCCGGTTCTGCCCCCGGACCTTGGCGGCGATCGGAGCGCGTCGCACGCCATCGGCGCGCTGACCTTCCGGCATGAGCCGACACGGGGCGGCGGCTCCGAGATTGCCGGACACCTGCACCCCTGCGCGCGGGTTGCCCGGGGCGGGCATGTGCAGCGCCGGCCATGTTTTATCGTCAGCGCGGAGCGGCTGCTGTTGCCCGCGTTCGGCGCCTACACTGGCGGTTTGAATGTCCTTGACCCAGCCATAGCGGGGTTGTTCGATGCGGGGCCTGCTGTGGCGGTGCTCGGACGCAGTGGCGTCTACCCCGTTGCGATACGCCAATTGCGCGGCGACGTGTAAAAACCTCAGCTGCGCCGGAACAGCATGGTGGCCAGGAACCCGAAGGCCAGGGCCATGGCGACGGACAGCAGTCCGTACCAGAACGGATAGCCCATCGCGAAATTGTAAACGGCGCTTTCAAAGCCCTGGCGTTTCAAGTCGAGCTTCGTCTTATACGGCGAGCCCACCAATTCGCCTTTGCGGAACAGGTAGATCCAAGCGTTGAACTCGCCGACCGGCGCGTTCGCGGGCAGGTCCACCGAGGCGCGGAACAAACTGCGGCCGATAAAGGCAACGCCCGAGGCATCCTCCCGGAACAGGCTCTGTTCGGCTTTCACCCGCAAGATGGCGTCGCGGAAGTCGCCGGCTTCCTTGGCGCCAGCAGACGTTTCGGGGACGATGCGCAGATTGTCGAAGCCGATGCCCAGCTGGAGCAAGAGCGGCTTAGGGGCAATATCGGCAACCGGCCGGGTGGCAAGGACCGTGTAGTAGCTCGGTACGTTCTTGAACGTAAAGGCGCTGGTGTTGACCCACAACCCGGCGACGTTGGACTTATGGCGCGCGGTCAGCGATTCGCGCGGCCCGGCAATCACCACAGCGATGTCGTAGAGGCCTTCGTCGGCAGTGGTTTGGCGTGAATTCTCGATCGTGCCGAAGATGACGACGCGCGTGCCGGAAAAATTGCCGCCGACCGGCACTTCACGGGTAGAAACGTCGGCCTCAATGGTTTCGCGCGGCGTGTTTGGATCGGCAGTCTGGGCCAGCGCCGGCGCCTGCCAGCTGAGGCAGAGGATTGCCAGTCCGAACAGCGCGCGGCGCATCGTCAGCTCCCTGCCAAGAGGGGCGCCAGCGAGTACAGCTCGTTAGGCGGCAGGATGAGACCTATGGCGAGGCGGATTGCAACCGCGAGCACGATCGTTGCCAGCATGGCGCGCAGCTGTTCGCCCTTCAGGTTCTGGCCGGCGCGCACCCCCAGTTGTGCCCCCACCACGCCGCCGATCACCAGCAAAAAGGCCAATACAGCGTCCACGGACTGGTTTTGCCAAGCCTGCATGATGGTGGTGTAGGCGGCCACAAAGATAGTCTGGAACAGCGAGGTGCCGATCACGACATTGGTTGGCACTCGCATCAGGTAGATCAGAGCCGGCACCACCACGAACCCGCCGCCCACGCCCATGATCGCCGAGAGAAAGCCGACGAATATTCCCAACATCGCCGGCGGGATGGCGCTTACGTACAATTTCGAACGGTGGAAGCGCTGTTTCAACGGCAGGCCGTCCAGCCAGCTGTGCCCTTCGCGGATTGGCCCCGAAGGTTGCCCGCGGCGCGTTTTCATAATGGCGTTGAGGCTCTCCACTAGCATCAGCGAGCCGATGACGCCGAGCATCAGGACGTAGGTCAATGAAATGAAGAGATCGACCTGGCCCTTGCGCTTCAGCCAGGCCACCACGAACACGCCGACGGTTGACCCCACCAAGCCGCCCAACAGCATTACGGTGCCGAGCTTGAAATCGACGTTGCCTCGCCGCCATTGCGCTAGCGCTCCAGATACCGACGAGGCCACCACCTGATTGGAGCCAGTGGCGACGGCGACGGTCGAGGGCACGCCTAGGAAAATCAGCAGCGGCGTAATGAGAAACCCTCCGCCCACGCCAAACAGGCCAGACAGAAAGCCGACCGCCGCGCCGATCGATACGATCAGCAAGAGGTCGACCGACAGTTCGGCAATCGGCAGATAGACGGGAAGAAATGTCTCCATTCCGTCGGCTCTCGTCGTCTTGAGCGAGCGGGGGATTGTGCGTCAGTGGGCGGGTGGGCGCCGGAGCAAAGTCCGGGCCATCGCGCCATAGACCCCCATGCGACGAAAAGGTCAATGCGACTTTCTTGGCTGCGCCCGGCTTGTCAGGCCGTAGTCCGGCGAAGGCCGGTGACGCCCATCCGGGGAGCCTGCCGCCGGGCGCGGGACAGCGGTACTGCGTCGTATGGTGCATCCGCTGCGCAAACTACATCTCTAGCCTGCCAATCCCTTCAACTTATCTTTCAGTACGTCGTCGATCTCGCCGGAAGCGGCAAGCCCGGAGCGCTCCTGGAACATTTTGATGGCTTCGTGGGTCTGACCGGTCAGCGTACCGTCAAGCGTGCCGGGATCGTAGCCGAGCTGCGACAGCATCTTCTGTACTGTGCCGATATCGCTGGCGGCCTTGTTGCCCATGGCCGGCGCGGCCTCGCCCACGGTGACGCCCAACGCGTCGGCCACGTTAGCCTTGCGGTCCTGCGGTTTGGCACGCCAGGCCTTGACCTCGGCGTCGACTTCCGTGGCTTTGCTGGCTGCCAGAGCTTTGTGGAGCGCATCGCGCTGCTTGCCGGCGTCGGCGTCGCCGCGGGCGGCCGCGATCGAGAACCACTTGTACGCCTTGCCGGCGTCCTTTGCGATTCCGAGGCCGTTGGCGTTCAGGACGGCGAGATTGTACTGGCTATCCTTCAGGCCAAAATTGGCGGCTTGCTCGAACCACTTCGCGGCTTCCACATAGTCCGGCGCCCCGCCTGATTGAGCGGTATGGAGAACAGCCAGATTGTGCATGGCCTGGACGTTGCCGTGGTTGGCGCTGGCGCGGTACCAGTCCATGGCGCGGGGCATGTCCGGGGCAATGCCATCGCCCTTTTCGTTCATGACGCCAAGTTTGAATTCGGCGAGCGCCGATCCAGATTTGGCCGATTGCTCGAACCAATGGACGGCCTTGGCGGGGTCACGCGTGACCCCGGTTCCCTTCTGGTAGCGATCAGCGATCAGATACGCCGCAGCAGGATCGCCGGCGATGGCGGCGGTGCGTTGCGACAGCGGTGCGATGGCGGCCGGCAGGGCATCGCCAACAGGACTGCTGCTTGCGGTGCTGGCGGTTTCGACAATGGCATCGGCAATTTTGTCGAGCCCGGTCTCGGCGCCCGCGTCGGCCAGTGTGCTGGCATTCGCGGCCGGGGCCTCATCAGGCGACAGGGCCGAGGACTTCTCGGCGGGCTTGGTAGCGGTAGCCGGTGCCGGAGCAGCTGGCTGTGCCGCATCCAACTTCGGCTTTGTGGCTTTGGCAACCGGCGTTGCATCCGGGAGGTCGGCCGGCATGTCGGGCACCATGCTCTGCTCAATGGTGACCCTTTGAGCCGGTTTGCGCATGACCTTGGCGTAAATCATCCCCAAGCTGACCGCGGTTAGGACCAGCATCGCAACCATGCCGACCGGAGAACGCAGCAAGCCGAGCAGTCCGGCGGCCTTGGGGGCGGCAGCTCCGGCAGCCAGGACGCGAAGATCTGCGGTCGCGGAACGAGTAGCCTGGGGCGCGGCCGCCGGCTTTGGGTGTGCGGCGGAAGCCTGCGCCGGTTGCGACACCGCCATCGCAGCGCGACGGGCCGAAGCGATCAGGTCTTCGCGCGACATGGCTTGAGCCGGCACGGCAGGCATTTCGTCATGTGGTTGGCCGGCGTGCTGTTCGGGTGCCATTGAGTGAACGACCCGCGGCCCCGCCTGCATAGCGATTGGCGCCTGCGGCGTCATTGCATCGAGTTCACTCGGGGGTGTCTGTTCCTCGCCAGACTCCATGGCGTCGATGCGGTGGTGCAGATTCTGCACCAGGTCGCGGATGGTTTCGAGCTGGCCTTGGGATCGCGTATCGGTTTCGCGTTGTTCGACGGCGCGCGACAGGAGAAGGTTCTGAACGATAGCGAGTTTCTCGGCCAACTCCGGGTTCTCGCCCTTCAGCGTCATGGCGCCGATCACTTCGCTTTGGGCGCGGGCCGCAGTCTTTTCAAAGACCGCAGGTAAGTCCTGACGCAGGCTCAGGATGGCTTCGTTCAAGTGCCCGAGCGTGTCGCTCATCGGCCCGATCTGGGCCGCACTTACCGATAGAGCAGTGACATTGGCCGACACTTGGCCGACCGCCTCCGAGACTTTCTCGTGTTCGGCCATCAGCTTTTCGAGGTCGCCGCGCAATGCCGCTACATGCGCCGTGACCGCGAT
>JAYUAJ010000013.1:0-2697 GCA_043741375.1 Hyphomicrobiaceae bacterium
CCAGCCGTTGGCGCCGCGGGCACCTCCGCGCCGCGATGACCGGTATGTGGCCAAGACCGTGAATTCAAACGCCGGCCGCCACCGACAGCACTCGCTGCAAAGCGGTCGATGGCCCCGGACTTTGACCGACTGAAAGGGGCGGTTTCAGCCTTTCGTGCGCGAGCAGTCGCAGCAATGCCACTGTTCGGCAAGTCCCGCAAAAACCACTTGATGCGCCGGGCACGTAGAGCGTCACTGGTCCACGCCGCATGTCGCGGTGCACAACCAGGAGAGGCAGATGTCTATCCCCGCCAAGCCCCGCACCAAGGCTGGTTCCCGCGCAGCTACCGCGAAGCCCGCCACCAAGACCGCCGCCAAGCGCCCCAAGGCAGCCCGGAGCGCGCCCACGAAGCCAAGCGCCCGCTCCGCGAGCAAGGCCAAGGTGAAGTCCGGAAGCAAGCAATCCAGCCTCATCGCCGCCCTGCAATCGGCCGCTGGCTCCACCATCGCCCAGCTGACCAAGCTGACAGGCTGGCAGCCCCACACCGTACGCGGTGTCATCAGCGGCACTCTGCGCAAGCGCCTCGGCCTGAACGTCACGTCCGCTTCTGAAGGTGAAGGCTCGGCTCGGACCTACCGCATCGTCGCCGGCCATGCGTCGTGACTGGTCCCACTCCGACTGACGAGCTGGCGCTCCTCGCAACCCTCGACCGGGCTTCGCTGGCCGAGCGCTGGGAGCAAGCCTTCGGCTGCCCAGCGCCGCGCCGATGCGAGTCCACCCTCTTGCGCGGTGCCGTCGCCTGGCACCAGCAGATGCAGACACTGCGCAAGAGCGTCGGCCGCCAGGCAGCCGACCGCATGGCTTGCTCCGCGAAGCCAACCCGTGAAGCTCTGCCTCCCGGAACCCGCCTGGTCCGCGAGTGGCAAGGCAAGACCCACCACGTCAGCGTCTCAAGCAAGGGCTTCGAACACGAGGGTCGGACCTACCGCAGCCTGACCGCCATCGCCAGGCACATCACCGGCACGCCCTGGTCCGGCCCGCTCTTCTTCGGTCTCAAGTGAAGCAGCACCTCCCCTGCGCCATCTACACCCGCAAGTCCAGTGAAGAGGGACTGGAGCAGGACTTCAACTCCTTGGATGCCCAGCGCGAAGCCTGCGAGGCCTACATCGTGAGCCAGAAGGCCCTGGGCTGGAAGCTCACCGGCTGTTTTGAGGATGGCGGCTACTCCGGCGGCAACATGGCGCGGCCGGGCCTGCAGAAGCTGCTCGCTGAGATCGCCGCCAAGCGCATCCGCGTGATCGTTGTCTACAAGGTCGACCGGCTGACACGATCGCTGGCCGACTTTGCCAAGCTGGTCGAGCAGTTCGATGCGCACGAGGTGTCCTTCGTTTCCGTCACCCAGGCATTCAACACCACGACCTCCATGGGTCGACTGACCCTGAACGTGCTGCTGTCCTTCGCCCAGTTCGAGCGCGAGGTCACGGGTGAACGCATCCGCGACAAGATCGCCGCGTCCAAGCGCAAGGGCATGTGGATGGGAGGCAACGCGCCGATCGGCTATCTGCCCAAGGACAGAACGCTGGTGATCAATGAGCCGCAGGCGGAGCGGGTCCGGCAGATCTACCGGACGTACCTGCAGCTCGGACGAGTCTCGGCCGTCAAGCGAGAGATCGATCGACTGGGCTGGGTCACGCCCAAACGCCAGACGCAGCGGGAGGATGGCAAAGGGGAACGTCCGTTCACCCGAGGGCACCTGTACCGGATTCTGAGCAACCCGATCTACGTCGGCAGGGTGCCGCACAAGACGGAGTCCTTTGCGGGCAATCATCCGGCCATCGTCGATCAGGCGTCCTGGGACGCCGTCCAAAGCCAGCTCGCGGCCAATGTGAAAGGGAATCGGCACAGGGTGGGCGCGGCACAGCCCAGCTTGCTCGCAGGGCTGATCTACGGCTCCGCAAAGCAGCGATTGACACCGTCGCACGCGACGAAGGGTCCCAGGCGCTATCGCTACTACGTCGAGCAATCGGACGATGCACAGGGAGAGCCCACGCTGAGGGTGCCTGCGCAAGAGTTGGAGACACTGGTCCTAAACAACGTCATCGCCGCGTTGCGCGATGAGCATCGGCTGCTGGAGGCCGAGGCGCCGGACGCCGGGACGGTCAAGCGACGGCTCGCGGGCGCACGGTCCATGGCGGCAATGATCGAGGCGGCCAACACTGCCCAGCGAGTGGCGCTCATCGGTGAACTGCTTGATCGCGTGGATGTGGGTGAAGAGGCGATCAGGATCCGCATCAAGCTCGCAGCGCTGGATCAGGGCGCCAGCGATTCTGTGCTGGCTGTTGTCGTGCCGATGCGGCTCAAGCGATGCGGGATGGCAATGCGGCTGATCGTTCGGGAGGCGAATGCACCGGCCACACGTCAGGTGGATTCGAAACTCGTTGCGCTGCTGGCAAAGGCGCGTCGTTGGTTCGAGCACCTGAGCTCCGGTCGATGCACGTGCATCAAGGAAGTCGCTGCGCTCGAGAAGGTGGCGGGCTCACATGCGACGCGGGTGATGTACTTGGCGTTCCTGGCGCCGGACATCGTGCAGTGCATCGCCAAGGGAGAACAGTCCTTGGGGCTGGACTCGACCAAGCTGATGAAGGCCGTGCCGCTGCCGGCCGATTGGACTGAGCAGCGAGTCGTGCTGGGAATGGGCGGCTGAGCCGGCGCCCTCC
>JAYUAJ010000014.1:0-14296 GCA_043741375.1 Hyphomicrobiaceae bacterium
TTCAAGAACCCTCCCGGCGGCAGCGCCTGGCGCTGCATCGACGCGGCAGGCCTGCGCGGTTTCCGCATCGGCGACGCGGTGGTGTCGCAGAAGCACTGCAACTTCTTGATCAACGAAGACAAGGCCTCGGCCGAGGATATTGAGCGCTTGGGCGAAACGGTTCGTGCGCGGGTTGCGGCCAAATCCGGCACGCAGCTGGACTGGGAGATCATTCGACTGGGCGAGCCGCTGGCGGGGCGGGCGACCGGCGCAGCGCTGGCCGTCGTTGAGGCTATTGCATGACGCGAAAATTCCAGAACATCGCGGTGCTGCTTGGCGGCCTCTCGGCCGAGCGCGAGGTGAGCCTCAATTCCGGGCGGGCCTGCGCCGATGCGCTGGAGGGCGAAGGCTACACGGTCACCCGCATCGACGTCGGCCGCGATATTGGCGAGCGCCTGCGCGACATAAAGCCTGACGCCTGTTTCAACGCCCTGCATGGCCGCTGGGGCGAGGATGGGCTGCTGCAGGGCATCCTCGAATACCTGCAAATTCCGTACACCCATTCCGGCGTGCTCGCCTCGTCGCTGGCCATGCACAAGGATCGCGCCAAGACCGTCATGGCTGCCGCTGGCGTGCCGGTTCCGCGTGGAAAGATCGTCACCCGCACGGAAGCTGCCAAGGCCCACGTGCTGCCGCCGCCCTACGTGCTGAAGCCGGTTGATGAAGGCTCCAGCGTCGGCGTGCTGATCGTCAAGGCCGATCAGGCGCATCCGCCGCAGATCCTCACCTCGACCGAATGGGTCTACGAAAACCTGCTCGCGGAAGAATTCATCGCCGGGCGCGAACTCACCTGTGCAGTCATCGACGGCGCGCCCAGCGAGATCATCGACATCCTGCCGGCCGAAGGCCTGCAGTTCTACGACTACGACGCCAAATACAAAGAGGGAGGTTCCCGCCACATCCTGCCGGCCAGTCTTTCACCAAATATTTACCAATCTGTACAAAGGTTTACCTTGTTGGCGCATCAGGCGCTCGGCTGCCGCGGCGTTTCGCGGGCCGATTTCCGCCTCGATGAGCGTACGGACGGCAGCTTCACGCTCGCCTGTCTCGAGGTGAACACGCAGCCGGGCATGACCGGGACCTCGCTGGTTCCCGAGCTTGCTGCGGCAAAAGGTTGGAGTTTTGGTCGACTGGTCAGCTGGATGGTGGAGGACGCTTCTTGCAATCGATAACTGCCAGGCCGCAAGGACCAGCAGCTATCCAGTCTCGGCGGCCCACGGCGCAACGGCGCGGGGCTTTGCGAGCGGTTGCACCTCCGTTCGTCTTCAGCACCTGGGCCCTTCGCGCCGTCATCGTGGTCGGTTTGGCCGCTTCGAGCGCCGGGCTGCTGCGCTATGGCTTTCATCCCACCGATATTGTGCGCACCACCGATCAGCTGACCGTCGGCGCCGGGCTTGGCATCAACCAGATTGCCGTCACCGGCTTCAAGAATACGCTGACGGATGACATCTTTGGCGCCTTGAAGATTGACCAGTCAGGATCAATCCTGGCCTACGATGTTGCCGCCGCCCGCCAGCGGCTGGAGAGGCTCGATTGGGTGCAATCGGCGCAGGTGACGCGCGCACTCCCTGACGGCCTGACGGTCAGCATCCGTGAGCGGACACCCTTCGCCGTGTGGCAGCACCACCAGCTGATGTTCCTGATCGACGCCGATGGCCGCACGCTCGAGCCGGCCTCGCGTGCCGAGCACAAGGACTTGCCGCTGGTGGTGGGCGACGGCGCTGATGCCAGCGCCCGCAACCTCATGGCCGAATTGCAACGCCATCCGGCCATCCTGGCCCGAATGGAGGCGGCCATTCGCGTTGGGGATCGTCGCTGGGATCTCCAGTTGCGGGATGCCCCGCGCCTGAAGCTTCCCGAGGAGGGGCTGCCGGGGGCACTCGCCTTGGTGGACAAATTGCAAACCGAGGAGCGCCTGTTCGACCGCCGCATCGCCGCCGTCGATCTGCGTGTTCCTGATCGCGTGGCCTTCCAGGTCATTCCAGATACGCCCAAAGCCCAGTCGCGCGTTCCCCTCACCCGCAGCGGAGGGGTGTAACGCGGCCATGGCCTTGGGCTTTGCCAGATCTGGACGGCTGGGCGGGAGCCCGCTCGCCTTTCTCGATATCGGCTCGAGCAAGGTGGCCTGCCTGATCGTGTCGGCCCCGGGCGATGACGTTCGCGTCGGTTCGGCTCTGCCGGTCCGCAAGCTGGGCTTTGGTCTGACCCGCTCGCGCGGCATTCGCGCCGGGGCCGTTATCGATCTGGCCGAAGCCGAAGATGCTGTCCGCCAGGCCGTGGCGCAGGCCGAACAGGAGGCCGGCGTCAGCATTTCCAAGGTCACAGTCGCGGTCAGTGCCGGGCGCTTGGCCTCGCTCAATTTTGCCGGCGGCGCCCGTCCCGCGACCGGTACCGTCAGCAGTGCCGATATCGACAAGGTGCTGCAAGCCGGTGCTGGCTTTGCTTCTCGCGATGGGCGTGAATTGCTGCACCTGCATCGCCTCGGCTTCCGCCTGGACGGCGAGACCGGCATCCGCAATCCGCGCGGCATGCGCGGGCAGAAACTGATGGTGGACCTCAACGCCGTGGTGGCCGATGCGGCGTTCACGCGCAATCTGCGCTCGCTGCTTGGCCGCAGCTATCTCACGGTCGCCGGTTTGGTCGCGGCGCCCTATGCCAGCGCGCTCGCCTCAATCGGCGAGGACGACCTGCAAGCTGGTCTCACGGTCTTGGACCTGGGCGCCGAAACCACCGCGTTCGCCGTGTTCGACGCGGGCCTGTTTCTGCACGCTGGCGCAATTGCTGTGGGTGGTCAGCAGATTACCCTGGACATCGCCCGGGCCCTTGGCCTTCCCGTCAACCAGGCCGAGCGAATCAAGGCACTTTATGGCAATCTGGTCGGTGCCTTGTCCGACGAACACGAGTACGTGCCGCTCGCGCGCCCAAACAGTGATCCCGATACAGCGCAACTGGTCACCCGCGCGCAATTGCGCCGGATCATTCTGCCGCGCGTTGAAGAGATGCTGCACATCGTGCGCGAGCGCATTGGGGCGACCGGATTGGCCAAGCGATCCGGCGCGCGCGTTCTGTTGACGGGTGGTGCGAGCCAGCTGGCCGGACTCAGCGAGTTTGTGACACGGCACTGGGGTTGCGATGTGCGCGTTGGTAGCCCGCGGGTCGCAGAGGGGTTTGCGGCCGGCGAACTTGGCCCGGCGCACGGCGTGGTGGTGGGATTGGCCTACGCATCGCTGGTTGCTGGCGCACTGCCGAAACGGACGGCGGCGATCGCGGCGTCGCCGGCAGGGTACGCAGGGCGTTTGGGGCGTTGGTTCAAAGACAGCTTTTGGGACGACGAGACGGCGGAGACTGGCGCGGCTTAAAGCAAGCACGCGGCCGACCTCACGAAATTTTAGGGCTAAGAAAGACCAGCCATGAGCAGCAGCGCAACACCCGGCAACCTGACCGAACTCAGACCGCGCATCACCGTCATCGGCGTCGGCGGAGCGGGCGGTAATGCCATCAACAACATGATCGCGTCGGGCATCGAGGGGGTCGATTTCGTCGCCGCCAACACCGATGCCCAGGCGCTGATTTCATCGAGCGCGGATCGGCGCATCCAGCTGGGTGTGAACCTCACCGAGGGGCTGGGCGCAGGCGCCAAACCGGACATCGGGGCGGCGGCGGCGCAAGAGGCCATAACCGAAATCAAGTCGGCGATTGCCGGCTCGCACATGGTGTTCATCGCCGCGGGCATGGGCGGTGGCACCGGAACGGGCGCGACATCGGTGGTCGCCAAACTCTCACGCGAGATGGGCATTCTCACGGTCGCGATTGTAACCAAGCCCTTCAATTTCGAGGGCAATCGCCGCATGCGGGCGGCCGAGGCTGGCATCGAGCAGCTGCGCAGTGAAGTCGACACGCTGATTGTCATTCCAAACCAGAACCTGTTCCGTATCGCCAACGAGCGCACGACGTTTGCCGAGAGCTTCCTGCTTGCCGACCAGGTGTTGCATTCGGGCATCGCCTGCATCACCGACCTGATCGTGCGCGAGGGCCTGATTAACCTCGACTTCGCCGACGTGCGCACGGTCATGGCCGGTATGGGTACGGCCATGATGGGCACAGGCGAGGCCGCAGGCGACAAGCGCGCGGTTGAGGCGGCCGAACTCGCCATTCTCAACCCTTTGCTGGATGATGTGTCATTGCGCGGCGCCCGCGGACTCTTGATCAGCATTTCAGGCAGCCGCAGTCTGACCCTCTACGAGGTGGATGAAGCCGCCTCGCGCGTGCGCCAGGAGGTTGATCCCGAGGCCGATATCATCATCGGCGCCACGTTCGACGAGACACTTGGCGACAAGATCCGGGTTTCGATTGTCGCGTCAGGCCTGCGCGGTGCTGCGGCCGCTGCCACCGGATCGGCGGCACGGGCGATGCCTCGGGCCGTCCCGATGTCACACGAACCGACACCACAGATCGCTGAGGCCACCCAAGCCGCTTACCGGACCTACGATACCTTCACTGGTGCCAGCGACCCTTACCAGCCGCAGGCCCATATCGATCCGTACCCTCAGGCGCCGGAGGCAGGCCGTGGCTGGACGCCGGAACCCGCCGATCATCAGCCGGGCTACCAACCGCACCTTGCCTCAGCCCCGGCCGAGACCTGGGACGAGTCCGGCGACGTCGTGATCGAACTTGGGGCGCCGCACGCGAACTCCTGGGGCGAGCAGCAGGCCCACTGGCACGACGAGCAGCCCGATCGGCAGGCGCTGGCGCCCGAGCCACCCCTGTTCCGGCCCCGGCCGCCACAAGAGCAGCGCCGTACCGGGCGCCGCATGCCGGAAGTTGGGGACTTTCCAGAGTTCGCTCAGGCGGCCTACCGCGCCAAGCGACCAGAATCGCCGGAAGCCAAGGCCGCTTCTTTGGCACCAGAGGCGCCCAAAAAGCGCGCCGGATTGTTCGACTTTCTGAAAAGCCGCAAACCTGCCGCAATTGAAGTCGGCGAATCACCCGATGACGATTGGCGGGCTGCGGCCGGCCTGCGAGCGGCCAAAGAAAATAACCTTAAGGGCGAAAACCGCTCGGGACAGGGCGTCGCGCAAGATCCGGATGTGGCGCAAACGCGACGCATGCCGATGCCGAGACACAGGCCGCGGTGATGTGCACAGAAGTCTCAAGTATCTGATTTAACTTAATAAAAACTGGACGTCATCACTCGATCAAAGCGGATGTGGCCGATGCGCAACAAAAACGGCGCCAAACTGAGGCAAGATTGGGCCGCCGCAGCGCCACAATGGTAACAGAATGTAAGAAACCGTGATTTGTTTTGGCACAGACGCCGCGCCTATGGTCAGTCCATGGTAAACAGACGTTAACAAGAGCCGACGATAATTGCGGCAGAATCGGGGTTCGGGATCCCGGTTCGCAAGCCGAAAAAGCGGCCAAAGAAGTTCGAGACGCTGGAGAGCTGGTCTTCGTTAGCTGTGGTCTCGTGGGTTAGGCCGACTTACAGTGAGCGGAGAATTCGAGGGGACTGCGTTGACATGTCTAAGCGATTCATAGGATCGCGCCAGACCACCTTGGCTGGCGAAGTGGTAATGTCGGGGACGGGCGTGCACACTGGTGCGCCAGTGTCCTTGGTCATTAGCCCTGCCGAAGCCGATACCGGAATTCGTTTCATCGTCTGCAAGGACGATGAGGTCATCGCCGATATCCCTGCCGATGTGCGCGCCGTGGCCAATGCAACGCTGTGCACGGTCCTGGGTTCCGCGAACGGCGCCACCGTGGCGACAGTCGAGCACCTGCTCGCGGCATTGCGCGGCCTGTGCATCGACAACGCCTACGTCGAAATCGACAATGCCGAAGTCCCGATCATGGATGGCAGCGCGGCCCCGTTTGTCGCCGCCATCGACGAAGTGGGCATCCTGGAGCTGGATGCCCCGCGCAAATACATCAAGGTCCTTAAGCCGATCCGCGTCGAGGACGGCGACTGCTGGGGCGAATTGCTTCCCCACGCTGGATTTTTCCTCGACGTCGAGATCGACTTCGACACGCCGTTGATCGGCCGTCAGCGCCTGAGCGTGGAGTTGAACCCGGGCGTGTTTCGCTCCGAACTCTCCCGCGCACGCACGTTCGGCTTCATGAGCGATGTCGAAAAGCTTTGGGCCTGTGGCCGTGCGCTCGGCGCGTCACTGGAAAACACCGTTGCGCTCGGTGCCGACCGGATCATCAATCCGGAAGGATTGCGCTACTCCAACGAATTCGTTCGCCACAAGGCTCTGGACGCGATTGGCGATCTGGCGCTGTCCGGCGCTCCGTTGCTGGCGGCATACCGCTCAAAGCGCGGCGGCCATCGCCTGAACACGCTGATGCTACGAGCCTTGTTCGCCGATTCATCAGCCTGGACGGTCGTCCATGCGCCGCGCAGCCGCGACATCGGCCGCCCCGAAGCGATCGCCCGTGTGGCCTCCGCCATGCTCGCTGCCGACCGCAGCTGAAACGGTTTTCGTGACATTCCTTGTAGTGCCGCCCATTCGGCGCGCCCTGGCTTGGGTCAGGCCTGATTGCCCCGTCGCCGTGGAAGCCCGGCACAGAAACACCATATTTATTTGATGTTTAAGCGTGTTCCGGCCTACCATCGGCGGGTTGGAATCGCGGCGCGACTTACCACGCGCCAGAGTGGGGCTGGGGCCCAGCATAATTCGCCGTTAGGATCGCGACGTCGCTAAGGCGGCGTTTGGCGGCAAGAACAAGCGCTTGGGGTTTGTCATGGGCAACGCAAACGGCACTTCCATCCTGCTCCGTCGCTACGCGCCGATACTTGTCGTGGCAGCCGTCATCGCGCTGCCGTTGGCCGGATGCTCGTCGATGTCGGGTTTCCTCGCCGGCGGAACCACCTCCAGCATCGAAAATCCCGATCCCGCCGACAAGATGTTTGCCGACGCCGAGAAGCTGCTGAATTCAGGCTACTACAAGGACGCAGCGGAAAAATACGAAGACGTCGAGCGTAACTATCCTTTCTCAGACGATCCGTCAAAACCCTATGCCCGCAAGTCACTGGTGCTCGCCGCCTTTGCCTATTACAAGGCCGCCGATTACGACAACGCGGTTGCGGCCGGCACGCGCTTCATCTCCCTGCACGCCGGCAGCGAGGACGCGGCGCTGGCGCACCACGTGGTCGCCATGTCCTACTACGAGCAGATGCAGGACTCGAGCAAGGATCAGACCCCGGCGCTGAAGGCCGTTGAATGGTTCGGCCGCGGCCTGCAGCAGTATCCCAACAGCAAGTTCGCCGACGAAGACCGCAACAAGCTGCTGATCGCCAAGGACAACCTCGCCGGGTCGGAGATGAACGTCGGGCGCTTCTATCTCGGCAAGCGCAACTATCTCGCCGCCATCAACCGCTTTAAAACGGTGGTCACGAACCATCAAACCACGCGCCATGTCGAGGAGGCGCTGGAGCGGTTGGCCGAATGCTACATGGCGCTGGGCATCAAGGGCGAAGCGCAGAATGCCGCCGCCATCCTTGGACACAACTACCCAGACTCGAAGTGGTACAAGGACGCCTACGTGCTGTTGAAGAGCGATGGCCTGGAGCCACGCGAGGATAGCGGCTCCTGGCTCAGCAAGGCCTGGAAGAACACGGTTGCCACGCTCACCGGCAAGAGCGGCGGCTAGGCATTTTTCGCGTCACCTGAACCGCCCCCCGTAGTGGGCTGAGCCTTTCGCGAAGCCCCCAATTTCGGAACGCGGCGAGACGCCACCCTACGCGTAAAGCGCCGTTGCCCACACTGCGGCCGTCAGCAGCAACGACAGCACCAGCGTCCCCCACGACATCAGATTGACGGTCGGGAGCTCGAAGCCGGCGCCGCTATCCCAGATCAGATGCCGGATGCCGCCGATCAGGTGATGCAGCACGGCCCAGGTGAACCCGACCAGCACCAGCTGCCCAAACCAGCTCGCCAGCACCCCGTTCACCAGCGCAAAGCCGTCCGGGCTCCAGGCCGCCGTGATCAACCACAACGCCAGCAGTGCGCTTCCGGCATAGAGCGCCGTCCCGGTGATCCGGTGCACGATCGACATGATCATATTGCCGCGCGGCCAATAGATTTGCAGATGCGGCGACAGCGGGCGGTTTGGCGTATCGGTCATCGGGATCGGCTTTCCTGTCGGGAGGTGCGAATGGTTCTATCGTGGCAGCCGGGCCGCAGCAATATATGCTGGCGGCGCAACCGCAACGCCAACGAGGTCCGGCCATGACCCTCAATGCGCAAGAAATCGCCCGCTACAAGCGCCATCTGGTGCTGCATGATGTGGGCGGCCAGGGACAGCAGAAGCTGAAGGCCGCGCGCGTGCTGGTGATCGGCGCTGGTGGGCTCGGCTCCCCGGTGATGCTCTATCTGGCGGCAGCGGGCGTCGGCGTCATCGGCGTGATCGATGACGATACCGTCTCGCTGGACAACCTGCAGCGCCAGGTCATCCACACGACGGCAAGCATCGGCGCGCCCAAGGTCGCCAGCGCCGCAACCACCATCGCCGCCATAAATCCGCATGTGGCGGTGGAACAGCACGCCGAGCGGCTCACCGTGCGCAATGTCATGGACCTGTTCGCCCGCTACGACCTGATCGCCGATGGCAGCGATAATTTCCGCACCCGCTATTTGGTGAACGACGCCTGCTACTTTGCCAGAAAACCCTTGGTTACCGCCGCCCTGGGGCCCTTCGACGGCTACCTCTCCACCTATCGCGCCTTCGAGCGCGGTCCCGATGGCAATCCGCGTCCGTCCTATCGCTGCGTCTTTCCCGAGGCGCCGCCCCCCGGGACGGTGCCGAACTGCTCCGAAGTCGGCATCCTTGGCGCCGTCGCCGGTGTCATGGGCACGCTGATGGCGACGGAAATTCTGAAAGAACTCATCGGCATCGGCGAAACCATGGCCGGCCGTATGCTGATCTACGACGCCCGCGCCACCAGCTTCATGACCGTTAAAGTCGCCTGGGACCCGGACAATCCACTGCACGGGCGGGTCCCGACCATCCGGGATTTGTCAGTACACGAGGCCGGGGCATGACCCCTGCCGGCGTGACCAACTGGCTGGCCGACCGGATCGCCGCGCACCGGCCGATGCCGGTCGACGCGTTTATGCGGGCAGCTTTGACCGACCCCGAGCACGGGTACTACCGTCGCAGCCAGGCCATCGGCGCCAGCGGTGATTTCATCACCGCGCCCGAGATCAGCCAGATCTTTGGCGAATTGATCGGCATCTGGGTGGCCGCGAGCTGGCAGGCGCTCGGCGAGCCCACGGCCTGGCGGCTGATCGAGCTGGGGCCGGGCCGCGGCACCCTGATGGCGGATCTGCTGCGGGCGCTGCAGGTGCTGCCGGCCGCGCGCGCCGCGCTGACCGTGCAACTGGTGGAGGTGAACGAGCGGCTTCGGGACGAGCAGCGGGCAAAGCTGGCGGGGTGCGGCGTGCCCGTGGGCTGGCGCGACTCTGTCGACCCGCCCCTGGCGCCGCTACCCACCGTCGTCATCGCCAACGAGTTTCTGGATGCTCTGCCGATCCGGCAATTGGTGGCACGGGACGGGCGTTGGCACGAACGCATGGTCACCACAGCCGCGCATTTGGGACTTCCCCCCTCCCTACCCCTCCCCCACCAGGGGGGAGGGGGTGGTCTGGCGCTGGTGAAACAGGCGTGGCACCTTGCGCCGCTCGACCCCTCCCCCCTTGAGGGAGAGGGCAGGGTGGGGGGGTGCCTTGAGACGGAGGTTTCGGCTACCACGCTGGCCTTCACCGCTTCCGAAACCCCCATCCCACCAGAGCAGCTGCATCGCCTTGCCGAGCCTGAGGTCCCGGGCAGCATCTGCGAGCTGATGTCGGGAGCGGCGGACTATTTGCGCGGACTCGCTGCTGCCCTCGCGGACGCCCCCCAAATTCACCTCTATATCGACTACGGCCATCTCGGGCCGGTCCAGGGCGACACCCTCCAGGCGGTCACGTCGCATCGCTACGTCGATCTGTTGCAGGCGCCCGGCGCGCACGATCTTTCGGCTCAGGTCGACTTCGCGCAAATCGGGGCGGCGGCAATCAGCGCCGGGCTGGCCTGCTTCGGCGCTATCACGCAGGCCGAGTTTCTGGGCCGGCTTGGCGCCGCTGCCCGGCTCGAGCGGCTGGCGGCCGGCAAGGAGGCGCGCACCATCCATCAGTTGCAGACCGGTCTGGCCCGTCTTATGGACCCCTCGGGAATGGGCGCGCGCTTCAAGGTGTTGGCCCTTGCGAGCCCCGGGCTAGCGGTCCCACCAGTATTCTGACGCGGAGCGGACGCCTTGGACTCAACGGCAATTTGCATCGAAGCGCCGGGCCTGACAAAACTTCCCGGCATCCGGCACGGCTTTTTCACGCGCCGTGGCGGGGCTTCTGAGGGCGCCTACGCCTCGCTGAACTGCGGCATGGGGTCGGGCGACGAGCTGGCCATCGTGATGCAGAACCGCGCTCAGGTGGCGGCCAAGCTGGGAACGACCCGCGAACGGCTGCTGA
Source organism: Hyphomicrobiaceae bacterium (assembly GCA_043741375.1). Classification (GTDB taxonomy): domain Bacteria; phylum Pseudomonadota; class Alphaproteobacteria; order Rhizobiales; family Hyphomicrobiaceae; genus JANYHF01. The sequence goes on from JAYUAJ010000014.1 coordinate 10,548, forward strand.
ACGGCAACCAGGTGCACAGCGCCATCGCCATCGCCGTCAGCGCGCCCTGGCCCGACATCAAGTCGCGGCCGCCGTCCGACGCTCTCGTCACCGCGACGCCCGGCCTGGCCGTTGGCGCGCTTACGGCCGACTGCACGCCGATCCTGTTTGCCGATCCCACCGCCAGGGTGGTTGGAGCGGCCCATGCCGGATGGAAGGGCGCGCTGGCGGGAATTCTCGAATCGACCGTGGCGGCCATGGAGGCGCTGGGCGCGCGCCGCGACTGCATCTCAGCCGCCATCGGCCCCACCATCGGGCCGGCCGCCTACCAGGTTGGGGATGAGTTCGAGGCCGCCTTTATCCACCGCGATGCCGGCTACGCGCGCTTCTTCCGCCGCCCCGATCCGGGGGGCCGGCCGTACTTCGATCTCCCCGGCTTCGTCGCTGCGCGTCTTGCCGACGCCAAAATCCTAGCCGTCGAGGATTTGCGGCTGGATACCTACGCGCACGAATCGGACTTCTTCTCCTACCGCCGGATGGGGCACCAGGGCGGCACGGACTACGGGCGACAAATATCCGCCATTGTTCTGGAATGACTCGATATCCACAACTCGTTCGCCGCCAGCGGAGCCATTATCCACGCCGAACCGGGGTCTAGGCAACCCTGAACGGGGATTAGGCGTGGACGAGGGGGCAGCGCCGGGTTAGGCAAGATGCAACGTCAGAGGTGCCAACTCCTGTCATTGCGTATTTGTATTTGTTGCTTAAGTCGCGTTAGATTTTCCATCACCAAAGTTTGCGTATGGCACTGACGTTCAGCGGGAACCAAATTCAGGGGGGTCGTCACCCGTGACGGACGCGCGCGCTCAAATTGTGCGGCATTGGCAGCGTAATTTCGCGCTCGGCCTAGCCGTAGGACTGCTGGCCTTACCGCTGGCGGCCTGTGAAACCAGCAACAGCGCTCTCAGCAGCGCCAATCCCGATCTCGCGGTGCAGTCGCTGCCCAAGGCGCAAGGCCGCGCCAAGCTGGCCTTCGCCCCCATCGTGGGCGCCCCGGCGGCCGTGGCCGACAGCCTCTCCAGCGGCGTCTCGGGCGCCCTGGCGCAGCAGAGCATCCCGATTGCCAAAAGCACGGCCGACCAGCCCGATTATACGGTGCGCGGCTATGTGGTGGCCGCACCCGACAAGGCGGGCACCAAGCTCTCATATATCTGGGACGTCACCGACAAGACCGGCCAGCGGGCGCAGCGCTTCACCGGCGAAGAGATCGTCAAGAGCGCCAAGAAATCCAAGGACCCATGGGCCCAGGTCGACGCCGCCGTGATCGACCGCATCGCCACGGCGTCCGCCAGCCAGATCGCGGCCTGGGTGCCGATGCGCTCGGGCGCTGCGGCCCAGGCTGGGCAGGCCACGGAAACGCAGGCGGCCGCGCCGGCCCCGACGACCGCGCTCGGCTCGCTCGGCCAGCTGTTCGGGTTTGGCGCGCCGGCCACCCCGGCCAATGCCTCGACGGCGGCTGCCGCGCCGGCCGCCTCGGCCACGCCGCCGGCCCAGACCGCCGCGCTCAATCCGTCCGGTCCCGTCCCGGGCGCGCTGGTTACCGGCGAGGTCAAAGCCCCCGCCACCACCGCCTCGCTGCCGCCCGGCGCGTCGGCCACCACCATCGCCACCGTCATCGGCGCCCCCGGCGACGGCGCGCAGTCGCTGGCCCGCGCGCTGCAGGCCAACCTGCGCAACCGTGGCGTCGATACCCAGTCCGGCGTGGTCCCCGGCGCCTATACCGTGCAGGGCAAGGTCAGCATGGGCCAGCCCTCGGGCGGCAAGCAGACCATCAAGATCGAATGGCAGGTCCTCGACCCCGCCGGCAAGAAAAAGGGCACGGTCTGGCAGAACAACGTCGTGCCGCAAGGCGCGCTGGACGGCCCCTGGGGCAAGACGGCGGACGATGCGGCGGCCGAAGCGGCCAAGGGCATTGTCGAGCTGTTGCCGAAGAAGGCGTGACGCGGCGGGATTCGGGGCTCGTGAGTCTGAATGCAAATCCCGAGTCCCGAATCCCGAATTCACCCTGGGCATCTTCCTTCCTGCCCCGCCCCCTGCTATTGACCGCTGCAAGTCGCGCGTCACAAGGACTTAACCTGTCATGAAACTGGTCGCCGGCAACGCCAACCGCCCGCTGGCCGAGGCCGTGGCCACCTACCTGGCCGTGCCGCTCACCAAATGCATCGTGCGGCGCTTCGCCGACATGGAGATCTTCGTCGAGATCCAGGAGAACGTGCGCGGCGAGGACGTGTTCGTCCTGCAATCGACCTCGTTCCCGACCAATGACCACCTGATGGAGCTGCTCATCATCATCGATGCGCTGAAACGCTCCTCCGCCAAGCGCATCACCGCCGTCATGCCTTATTTCGGCTACGCCCGCCAGGACCGCCGTTCCGCTGGGCGGACCCCCATCTCCGCCAAACTGGTCGCCAACATGATCACGATGTCCGGCGCCGACCGCGTCCTGACCATGGATTTGCATGCCGGCCAGATCCAGGGCTTCTTCGACATCCCCGTCGACAATCTCTACGCCGCCCCCGTCATGGTGGCCGACATCAAGGAGCGCAACGACCTCACCAAGGTCTGCGTCGTCTCCCCCGACGTCGGCGGCGTGGTGCGCGCCCGCGCCTTCGCCTCGCGGCTCGGCGTCCCCCTCGCCATCGTCGACAAACGCCGCGAGCGCGCTGGCGAGAGCGAAGTCATGAACGTGATCGGCGACGTCAAGGGCATGCGCTGCGTGCTGGTGGACGACATCGTCGACTCGGGCGGCACCCTGTGCAACGCCGCCGACGCGCTGCTGGCCAAGGGCGCGACCGAAGTGATGGCGCACATCACCCACGGCGTTTTGTCCGGCGGCGCCGTCGCCCGCGTGGCCGCCAGCGCCTTGAAAGCGCTGACCATCACCGATAGCATCCAACCGACCGAGGCGGTGCGGGTGTCGCGGAACATGCGCGTGCTGAGCGTGGCGAGTTTGCTGGGCGAGGCGGTGAAGCGCACGGCCGAGGAGCGGAGCGTGTCGAGGTTGTTTGATTAGGGGTTGACGATGGCCGGCGACCCCCCGCACGGTCTATACGGTGCGCTTCGGAGATGCGATCTACGTGCTGCACGCCTTTCAGAAGAAGTCGAAGTCGGGCCGCGCGACGCCGCTGCCCGATATCAAGTTGATCGAAAGCCGCCTGCGCGACGCGGAGACGCTGGCGAAGGGACGCAAATCATGACTGCACACATCCAGCATGAGTTGAGCAGCGGCAATGTCTTTGCCGACGCTGGCTTGCCAAATGCCGGGGAGCATCTTGCTAAAGCGAAACTTGTGCTGAAAATCGATCGTTTGCTGCGCGCCCGGGGTCTTAAGCAAGCCGAACCCGCCAGTCTGTTTGGTGTGACGCCGCCGCAGGTATCGAAGCTGCTGCGCGGCGATTTTCAGACATTCACGATGGAGGATTTCATGCGGTTCCTGGTCGCGCTTGGGCAAGACGTGGAGATCGCGGTGCGGCCGCATGGCGGCGCCGGCGTTGAGGCTGCGTCGTTGGTTGTGGTCGATTAGGTTTTGATGCAGCGTCGCCGCAAGCGCATTGAAAGCGCTGACCATCACCGATAGCATCCAGCCCACCGAGGCGGTGCGGGTGTCGCGGAATATGCGGGTGCTGAGCGTGGCGAGTTTGCTCGGCGAGGCGGTGAAGCGCACGGCCGAGGAGCGGAGCGTGAGTAGGTTGTTTGATTAGATGTCGCTT
>JAYUAJ010000015.1:0-2669 GCA_043741375.1 Hyphomicrobiaceae bacterium
GCGCCGAAGCAAGCGTATCGGACGCAATTACCGCTCGGGCCATTTACTCTGACAGTGCTCTCGCCGCCGCTTCATTGCGCCAGGTAACCTCCGTCCACCGCGAGCGCGTGCCCGGTTACGAAGCTGGCGCGGTCCGAGCATAACCACACGGCCGCTTCGGCAATCTCTTCGGGGCGCGCCAGGCGACCCATCGGCGCGGAATTCTCGAGGGCCTGCCGGACTTCAGGGCCAAGCTCCATGACACTTTTGACGAGATTGGTGAGCGTCGTGCCCGGCATGATGGCGTTGACCCTGATGCCATCGCGCGCATGCTTTAAAGCAGCCACCTTGGTAAGCCCGATGACCGCGTGCTTGCTGGCGACATAGCCGGGCAGTGAGGGCGTTGCCGTTGCGATCATCCCGCCGATCGATGACATGTTGACAATCGCGCCACAGCCCTGCGGCACCATGAAGCGCAATTCCTGCTTCATGCACTGCATCACGCCGTGTAAATTGACGTCAAGCGTGAGCCGGAAACCTTCGTCGTCCCACTCGGCATCTGCGGGATGCGTAATACCCGCATTGTTGAAGGCGCAGTCGAGTTTTCCAAAGCGCTCGACCACCCGGTCGACCATGGCAATCACGGCGTCCTTTTTGGACACATCGCAGATGATCGCCTCCGCCTCCCCGCCGGCAGCGGTGATTTCTCGCACCACGTCTGCGACTGCATCGGCGTCGACATCCGCTGCGGCGACCTTCGCTCCGCGCGCCGCGAACAGGACCGCCGCAGCGCGGCCGATTCCGCTGCCAGCGCCAGTCACAAGCGCTACCTTATCTCCAAGTTCTTGCATGTCTCGATCACTCCTCTGGATGTCCCCTGGCCTTGATACTGGACGTCAGGCGATTGCGGGTGGCCAAAGAGACTTCAATCAATTTGGCGCCGCCGCTTCCAGGCCTGGATTCCATATTACGGCTCCCTCTACGAGGGCACGACCGTGCTCGGCAACACCACGGTCGCCGCCGACAACAGCTGGAGCATCGCCGCGACCTTGACGGGTCAGGGCGTGCACAGCCTGGTTGCCAAGGACGCCGATGCCGCCGGCAATGTCGGCAGCAGCAGCGCGGTCAGCTACAACCTCGACCCAATCGCGCCGACGGTGGCGATCAGCTCGACGGGCGGGCTCACCAACAGCGCCGCGCAGACGGTCAGCGGCACCGGCGAGGCAGGCACCACGGTCACCCGCATCGGGTCTTATGCCGCAACGCCCATAGAAAGGGCGCCAGCCAAACCTCCAGATCGCTGCGCCAATCCTCTGCCATCGCCAGCCTCCATAAAAGCTGGCTCCCCATGAATCAGGGAAACCCCTCCTGGGAATCCCAAAAATCACTTTTCCGCCAAAGTAGTGCTAGGTCGAACTACGTTTTGGCTCGACGTCATTCGCCAAAGAAATTCAGCTCCAGCAGCACGCCATTCGGGTCCATCACGAACAGTTGGCGAAGCTCGATCGAGACGACATCGTTCGGCTGATAAGGCAGCCCGCGCGCATCGAGGCGCTCGACCATCTCTGCACGGCCGCTGCAGTTGAGCGCGACATGGTGGATCGAGCCGGTCGGCCCCGGGGTAACGACCCGGTCGAAGGGGCGGGGTACGTCGGGAATATTGAGATGAACGATCGCCCGGCCCGCCTCATCGTACATCCATTGCGTGGTCTGCGGTGTTAGTGGCGGCGGGCCATCGCGCCGGTCGAGCCCGAAAATGTCGGCATAGAATTTCGCCGATCGATCGAGGTCGGCGGTGATGATGTTGATGTGATCGAGCGCATTGACTCGCATCTTCTCTTTCCTTTCCTCAGTTTGGGGGTGCCCTGTCACGCGGTTCCGCCGTCGACTGCCCAGATCGCGCCGCTGACGAAGGACGAGAGGGGGCTGAGCAGCAAGGCGGCGACGGGACCGATCTCGGCGGGCGTCCCGCAGCGCCCGAGCGCTACCGTGCGCCGCAGCCAACGTCGCCATTTGTCTTCGTCGGGGCCGGTGAGCCTCTCGTCCCAGCCACCGTTGGCAAAATGGATTGGGCCCGGCGAAAGCGCGTTCACGCGCACGCCGGATCGGCCGACCCGGCTGGCAAGCTCGCGCGTCATTTGCTCCAGCGCGGCCTTGGCGCTGCCGTAATTGAGCTCGGAGCCGACCGATCTTGCCGCCATCGAACTAATCATCAGCAGCGCACCGCCGCCACGAGCCTCCATCCCCGGCAAAACCGATCGCGCCAGCCGGAAGGCGGTGCCGAGATTCTGGTCGAACCCGGCCGCCCAATCCTCGTCGCTGAGGTCATAGCCGAGCGGGCTGGGATAGAGGCCGACATTGGCGACGGCACCCCAGACGGGTCCGACTTCGCGCTCGGTCCGGTCGATCAGCGCTGCAACGAAGGCAGAGTCGCGCAAGTCGCCCGCATGACCATGCACGCGCGGTCCGTAGCGGACGGCCAGTGCGTCGCGCGCTTCCCCCAGCGCCGACTCGCCGCGGGCAGCCAGAACCACGTGCGCGCCTTCCGCAAGGCAGGCTTCGGCAATGCCGACGCCGATGCCGCGGCTGGACCCGGCGATAACGATCACCCGGCCTTTCAGCTGGAGGTCCATTCGCTCCATCTCCCTCAGAATATGAAGCGGCTCACCCGAAGGCGGGCTGGTCCCACC
>JAYUAJ010000016.1:0-2662 GCA_043741375.1 Hyphomicrobiaceae bacterium
GTCCGAAATGTTCGACGCGGTTGCCCATAAGGACATCGATGCCGCCGTGGCGCCTGCTCCCGAAGCAGCCTGGCTGGCCAAGAGCAAGTCCGACGGCAAGCTCAAGGTTCTCGCCAACACCGAAAAGGAATTTCTGTTCCCGATGGCCGCTGGCGTGCGCAAAGCGGACAAGGACCTTCGCGACGCCATCAGCGCCACTTTCGATAAGCTTCAAAGCAGCGGCCGCTTGAGCGAAATATTCGGCAAGTACGGCATGGTATCGCTTGTGGCCGAAGGCGGCGGCGACGCGCCAAAGGCTGATGCGCCTAAAGCCGATGCTCCAAAGAAAGATGGTGACGCCCCCAAAAAAGACGGCGATGCGCCCAAGAAAGAAGGCGCCGCAGCTGATCCGGCGCCAGTCAAAGCCGCCGAAGCATCCCCCGCACCTGCTCCAGCTCCAGCAAAGCCCGCCGAGGCGGCACCTGCAGCCGCTAAGTCAGCAGATCCAGCTCCTTCTGCGGAACAGAAAGCTGAGGCCCCGAAGGCCGAGGCGGCAAAGCCCGACGCCACCAAGCCCGCCGAACATGCAGCGGATTCTGCGGCCTCGCACTACGCACCGGTCCTGCCCGACGATCAGGTGGTTGATCCAAAGAAGGTTGAAGATTTCCCAAGTGACCCGAAAACCGTCGACGACGGCCGCAAGATGTACAAGCAGGCTTGCTACAAGTGCCATGGACCTAACGGGGTGTCGGGTGGCACAATTCCAGATCTGAGGGCCTATGCGGCGAAAAACGATCACTACGATATGTTCGCAGTGATCCAGGGTGGGCGCCTCGAGAAGGGTATGCCCAAATGGGCCGATTATTTAAACGAATATGAAATCAAGTCGATCATCGTCTACGTCAAGTCGTTGCCAAAACTGTAGGGAGCACGCCCGGGTGGAAATTTAGAATTCCCTCGGTCATCGACATTCAATTTGTAGCAGCAACCAACTCGTAGGTTATCTCAATGATGAAATTGTTCCGCCGTGCGGGGATCGCGTCTGTAGTTGCAGCCGCGATGGCTTTAGTCGCGCCACCGCCGTTCTTGTCAGGTGGATCTTGCGCAAAAGCCGAAGCCATTACCGACGCCCGCATGAAAGCCGCAGGAGACGACAAGAACAACTGGCTGCTGCATGGCCGTGACTATGGCAATCAACGGTTCTCGCCGCTGGATCAGGTCAACACGGCCAACGTCAAGAAGCTGGTGCCAAAATTTATCTATCAAACGGGTATCTCGAATACCTTCCAGACCACGCCGCTTGTCGTCGATGGCGTCATGTATTTGTCGACACCCTTATCAAACGTGGTGGCGATCGACGCCGCGACTGGCAAGGAAAAATGGCGTTACGAGCACAAGCGCAAATCCGACAAGCTGTGCTGCGGCCCCGCTAACCGCGGTGTCTCGCTCGGCTATGGCAAAGTTTTTGTCGGCACGGTTGACGCCCGTCTGATCGCACTCGATCAAGAAACCGGCAAGAAGGTCTGGGACATCACGCTGGTCGAACCCGCCGCCGCGACCGAAGACAAGCACTCCATGAAAGAAGGCGATCCGCTCGCCAAGGATGCGGTATCTGGTTCAACCGGCGTTGGCACAGTTGCGGCACCTCTGGTTTACAATGGCAATGTCATCATTGGCATAACGGGCGTCGGCTTTGGCTTGCATCTCGAGGATGCGGCTAAGAAGGGTCAGTTGACGGCTGTTATTGGCTTCGCTGGAAAATACGGCCAGCCAGGATTCATGGCCGCGTTTGATGCTGGAAATGGCGCTGAAAAATGGCGCTTTGAAACGACCAAGAAAGGCTGGGAGGGCGAGTTCGTCGAGAAGACGGGCTATGGCGTGCCGTTACGGCGCGACGTTGGCAAGGAAAAAGCCGACGCCCCTAAATATGGCGACTCCTGGGGTTTCGGTGGCGGCTCGATTTGGCACTCTCCTGCCGTCGATACTGAGCGCGGCCTGATTTATTTCGGCACCGGCAACCCCTCGCCGCAGTCGATGGGGGAGGGCCGCCCTGGCGATAATCTCTACACAGTTTCACTCGTCGCGCTTGAAGCGGCAACCGGCAAGCTCGTTTGGCATTATCAGCAAGTGCCGCACGATTTGTGGGGCTATGACGTTGCTAGCCCGCCCGTGTTGTTCGACGCCGTCGTTGATGGCAAGACCGTTCCGGCAGTCGGACAGGCCAGCAAGATCGGCTGGTACTTCGTGCACGACCGCACAAACGGCAAGCTGCTGTTCAAGTCCGACGAATTCGTACCGCATGAGAACATGTTCGCGCCGCCCTCCAATGAAGGCGTGCGGGTGGCTCCGGGTGCGGGCGGCGGCGCCAACTGGTCGCCAACCTCCTATGACGCGGCCAAAGGCGTGGTTTATGTCGCGGCGCTGCACATGCCGTTCACATACCGACTGGAAACGACGCCCGCGACGAAGGATGCGCCGGAAGTTAACTACAGCGCGTTCGAACCATCCAAGGAGCCGCAATACGGCTTGCTGTCGGCGATCGATCTCAAGAACCAGGGCAAGATCCTTTGGCAGCAAAAAACCGATGAAATTCTGGTTGGCGGCGTGCTGGCCACGAAAGGCGGCCTCGTGTTCATGGGCGAAGGCAACGGCAACTTCTCAGCCTTCGATGCTGCAACCGGCA
>JAYUAJ010000017.1:0-2656 GCA_043741375.1 Hyphomicrobiaceae bacterium
CGCCGACGCGCAGGTCCGCCACACCGGCATCGCCAAAACGGTCCACCATCCCGTGCGTGGTGATATCCAGCTCATCGGCCAGCCCGTCACCTTGTCGCGCACACCCGCCGCCATCATCACGGCGACGCCGGAGACCGGCGCCGACAGTGCCGAGATCTTGACCGAACTGGGCTTGTCGACTGCCGAGATCGAACGGCTCCAAACATTGAATGTCACTTGACGACGCCTCAACCAGCTCGAAAGACTCGGCAAAGTTGTTGCGTGACAGTTTGGCCACATTTTTGGGCATTCGCCATTGGCAGGGGGCAAGAGAGATTGCGATGGCATCGGATGTCCCCCAATGTCGCAACCTCAAAATGCTTCACATAACTTTACAGGAACGCGTTTAGCGCAATCCGAACACTTCCTTGGGGGGAACAAGATGGCGGCCAAGTTCGGATTGAGGCAGTTGGGACTCGCGGCGATTGCCGCGACGGGAGTGTCGGTGGCCGCTGCCCTTCCGGCTATTGCTCAATCCAGCGGCGGCAGGGTGATCGTGTTCGGCGACAGCTTGTCGGACAATGGCAATCTGTCCGCGACAACGGGAAATCCGCCCGGACCGCCCTATTATCGCGGCTCCAATGGTTTCACACGCTTCTCGAATGGTCCCGTCTGGGTTGAGCTGCTGTTTGGCAACTTCAACAGCCCGGTACAAGGAACCGGCGTAAACGGCAACGTTGACCTAGCGTTCGGCGGCGCCAGAGCAGACAACGGCGCCAACGCCAACGGCCCCATTCCCAGGGCGGTTTCCAAAGTGAAGTGCAACGCCGGTGAATTTGTGAAGCATGAGACGGCTTTTTTGATGAGCGGTCCAGTCGCCTTTTGATGTGCGAAGATCAAGAGTTCCGGTTCGTCGAGCGTGGCATCGGTCGTGGCCGCCCTCAAGACGTGGCCTGGCAACGCCTGAGCCCGCGCCGAGGGCACGGCGACGGCCAGCCTTGACCGCGTCCGCGCCCGACGGCCAGGGGTTTTCATGCCGGAAAGGATCTGGGTGCGCTGCACGGGCAGCGCCTCTCACGACGCAAGGAGGCCTTGCGCGTGTCGCAAGTGCTCGACGTAGACCTCGTTGGGCGTGCGAAAGCCGTGAACCTTGCGCGGGCGCCGGTTGAGCCTTTGGGCGATGGCGTCGAGATCGGCCTGGCTGAACGTCGAGAGATCGGCGCCCTTGGGCAGGTACTGGCGAAGCAAGCCGTTGGTGTTTTCGTTGGAGCCGCGCTGCCAGGGCGAGTGCGGATCGGCGAAGAAGACGTCGACGCCGGTCGCGGCTGTCAGCTCCTTGTGGCGCGCCATCTCCTTTCCCTGGTCGTAGGTCATGGTCTTGCGCATCGGTTTGTGGACGCGGCCGAGCACGGCGGAAAACGCTGATAGCGCGCCTTCGGCGGTGGCATCTTCCATGCGGGCCAGCACGACGAGGCGGCTGGTGCGCTCGACCAGCGTGGCCACGCTCGAGCGATTGAAGGCACCCTTGATCAGGTCGCCCTCCCAGTGGCCGGGCACCAGCCGGTCTTCGATCTCGGGCGGGCGCAGCGCGATTGAGACCATGTCGGGGATGCGTCCGCGCCGATCCTCGCCCCGAGAACGCGGACGGCGCTTGCCCCGCGCCTGCCGCAAATGGCCGATCACCTCGCGCCGCAACTCTCCGCGCGCCATGACGTAGATCGCGGTGTAGATCGTCTCGTGGCACACGGTGCGGGAGCGATCTCCAGGAAAGGCGCGGGCCAGCTGGGCGGCGATCTGCTCGGGCGACAAGCCCTCGCGCAGTTGGTCCTTGACGGCGGCGAACAGCCCCGTCCGGGGGCCGAGCTTGGGGTTGACGCCGGGCGCCGCCAGCAGGGCCTGGGCCCGTTGGTGACCGCGCACCGCGTCATAGCCGCCGCGCGTTCCTGGGCCGCCGCGCGTTCCTGGGCCGCCGCGCGTCGCCGGGTTGCGCGCAACCTCCCGGCTGAGCGTCGATGGACTGCGGCCCAGATCGCCCGCCAGCCGGCGAAGGCTCGCGCCCGCCGCCAGCCCCACCATCAGCGTCACCCGCTCGACCATCGTCAAATGCTGATATCCGTTGGCCATTCCAACACCCTGCCCTCAAGGTGTTGCAGTTCAGTTTAGAGCGCGCCCCTCTTGTTCGCCGACTGATCGCGAACGCCTCTATCGCAGAGAGCCGGTGCTGCTGATCGAGGTTCTGTCTAAATCGACCGAACGATACGACAGAGGAGATAAGATGCTCAACTATTTGCAGATCCCATCTCTTCAGGAATACGTACTTGTTGAGCAAGATGTGCCGCAGGTAGAACTCATGCGGCGCCAGCGAGCATGGAAGCCAGATTATCTTTTCTTGGAGGATAATTTGGTTCTCGAAAGCGTTGGGCTCAGTATTCCTTTAGCGGTCATCTATCAGACCCTGACTTTCTAGCCCGATTTATTCATCGGGTGGTGTGAAATGAGGTGATGGGCGCAGCTCAAGAGATTGGAATCACGTAGGGTTTCGTTGCGACACGCAACCCGTGACGCCAATCCGGGAGTCTCCGCCCATCATGACCGACGCTACCCTGTTCCTGCCCGGACTGTCACCCGTCGCGGGCAAGCCACTCACAGCCGCGCGGGATGCCGGCAACTTGTCCTC
>JAYUAJ010000018.1:0-6286 GCA_043741375.1 Hyphomicrobiaceae bacterium
GCCCGGTGCTGCTTGCGGTACAGGCCAGGCTCCGCCTGAATCGACTTGCCGATGGCCGTGTAGCGCGCAGCCTCGTCGCCGGTAAAGCCCTGGAAATCCAGCTCAAGCGCTTGGCGCCTAACGGGAAAGCACTGCGCCACCGGCGTTCCGCGCGCGATTGTGCCTGAAAACGCTGGATCGACCCACATGGCTGGAAAGAAGATTCCAGTTTCGTTGTAGGCGTCGCTATCGACCAGTCCTGTCAGAGTTCGGAATGGCAGGTCCAGGCGGTTGACGGGGTGGGTGGCATAGAGCGACCAGCCACTATCGACGGTGATCGTCCAGAAGCAATTGAACTTGAGCACGGCTCTCAAAGGCTCGTGCATGGGAGATCCAGTGAGTTGCGCGGGCACATGGAAGCTGATCGGCGAGCGGGTATGTCCGTCAACCGATAGTACCGGTAACGCCCAATCCCAGGTCAGCGTTTCGCTGTCGACATGCACGTCACACGGTAACGGAATGACAAAGCCGAACTGCATGGCGTCAACAAAGGGCGGACACTGCTTGACGGTGCGCACACTGACGCCATGTGTTGGCGACGCTGCCGTTGCCGGCATTTTGCGCAACCAGCCGGGCAGAGCCTCGCGGGCCGGTTGCGGGCGAGGCAACATGCCAATAAGCGCTGGGTCGCAACGGAATTTGATAATCATGCCATAGCTTGGCGAAATCGCACTCGAAATGCAACTGGGGCGGCCGCAGCCGCCCCACCCCGTATGATCTTTCGTCCGTGAAAGGACTACATCTTGGGCGGCGTTGCCGGCCAGGACTTGATCAGCGTATCGTAGTCGACCGTCTCGCCCTTTGGCTTCTCGTTCTCGAGCTTGGCCGCAGGAGCGATTGTGCCGGCGGCCTTGGCGGCAGCCGTCCACTCGGCATAGGTCTTCTTGGCGTTCAGCTTCGGACCGCAATCGCCTTGCACGCCGGACTTCTCGAGACGCTCAAGAACCGATTCCTGAGCCGCTGCGAGCGAGTCCATGGCCTGTTGCGCGGTCTTGGCGCCCGACGAAGCATCGCCGATGTTCTGCCACCAAAGCTGAGCCAGCTTCGGGTAGTCAGGCACGTTGTTGCCGGTCGGTGTCCACTGCGCGCGCGCGGGCGAGCGGTAGAATTCGATCAGACCGCCGAGCTTGGGAGCGCGCTCGGTGAAGCTCTTGTCCCAGATGTCGCTCTCGCGGACGAACGTGAGGCCGACATGGCTCTTCTTGAGGCTGACGGTCTTGGAGACCGTGAATTGACCATACAGCCAGGCGGCCTTGCGGCGATCGACAGGGGTCGAATTGAGGAGCGTCCACGAACCGACGTCCTGATAGCCCAGTTTCATGCCGTTCTGCCAGTAGGCGCCGTGCGGCGACGGAGCCATACGCCACTTCGGCGTACCATCGGCGTTCATGACCGGCAGGCCGTCTTTGACCATGTCGGCAGTGAACGCGGTGTACCAGAAGATCTGCTGGGCGACTTGGCCCTGGGCAGGAACCGGACCCGATTCACCGAATGTCATGCCTGGAGCCGTCGGCGGGGCATACTTCTTCAGCCAGTCGAGATACTTGTTGATGGAGTAGACGGCAGCGGCGCCGTTTGTGTCGCCACCGCGCTCAACCGACGAGCCGGTTGTGCGGCAACCTTCCATGCGCAGGCCCCACTCGTCGACGGGCAGGCCGTTGGGCAGGCCCTTGTCGCCGTTTCCGGCCATCGACAGCCACGCATCGGTGAAGCGCCAGCCGAGCGAGGGATCCTTCTTGCCGTAGTCCATGTGACCATAGATCGGCTTGCCATCGACTGTCTTGATATCGTTGGTGAAGAAATCAGCGATATCTTCGTAGGCGGACCAGTTCACCGGCACGCCGAGGTCGTAGCCGAACCGGGCCTTGAACTTGGCCTTGATGTCGGGGTTCGTGAACAGGTCATAGCGGAACCAATAGAGGTTCGCGAACTGCTGGTCGGGGAGCTGGTACAGCTTCTTGTCCGTCCAGGTCGTGAACGACGTGCCGATGAAATCGGGGACGTCGAGCATCGGGTCCGTCACGTCCTTGCCGTCGCCGGCCATCCAGTCGGTGAGATTGGTCGTCTGCTTGTAGCGGCCGTGGGTGCCGATCAGATCTGAGTCGTTGACATAGGCGTCATAGACGTTCTTGCCAGACTGCATCTGCGTCTGGATTTTTTCGACCACGTCGCCTTCCTGAATGACGTCGTGCTTGACCTTGATGCCGGTGATTTCGGTGAAGGCCTTTGCCAGCACTTCACTTTCGTATTTGTGCGTCGTCAGCGTCTCGGAGGCCACATTGATTTCCATGCCGGCGAACGGCTTGGCGGCATCAATGAACCACTTCATCTCCTTCATCTGGTCGTCCTTCGACAGCGTCGAAGGCTGGAACTCCGTGTCGATCCATTTCTTGGCAGCTGCCTCATCTGCAACTGCCGGCATGGCGCCGGCGGCAAGCAGCAAGGCCGCGATGGAAACGCTGGTGCGCATCCTCATTGTGGTCTCCTCCAAACGTGCACTGATCAGACATCCGGAGGCGCTGCACGCTATCGCGCTACCGAACTTCTCAACTTGCTAGACCCAGCGGAATACCGCGGAGGCATAGACAAGAGACAAGATCGATGCGAGCCAAAGGCTCGAAATTTCAAGGCCACCGGCGAGAGTGACGAGCGGATTGGTTCCAGCAAAGCCGATCCACAGCAGATGGATGAAGGCGCTGCCAACCAGCGACAGAAACAACCGGTCACCCCGGGTGGTCGGAATGCCGAGCACACCATAGTGGTCGTTCTCGGGATAGCGGATAGCCAGCACGGTCATCGTCGTCAGGCACAAGGCGATCCCGGCAAAGAAGATTGCGGTCTGCCAAGTCCAGGCCATCCAGGCGATATCCATGCCGGTCTCTCCTAAACCCGGCCGAGGGCAAAGCCCTTGGCGATGTAATTGCGCACAAACCAGATCACGAGCGCGCCGGGAACAAGTGTGAGAACGCCCGCCGCCGCCAGCAGTCCCCAATCGATGCCGGCGGCCGATACCGTCCGTGTCATGATCGACGCGATGGACTGGTTATTGGTCAGCGTACGCGAGAACAGCAGCTCCACCCAAGAGAACATGAAACAGAAAAACGCCGCGACGCCGATGCCGCTGGCGATCAGCGGAATGAAGATGCGGATGAAGAAGCGCGGGAACGAGTAGCCATCGATATAGGCCGTCTCGTCGATCTCGCGTGGCACGCCCGACATGAAGCCTTCCAGAATCCAAACGGCGAGCGGCACGTTGAAGATGCAGTGGGCGAGCGCCACGGCCCACGCTGTGTCGAACAGGCCGACGGCCTGATAAAGATTGAAGAACGGTAGCGCGAACACGGCGGGCGGGGCCATGCGGTTGGTCAGCAGCCAGAAGAACAGGTGCTTGTCGCCGAGGAACCGGTAGCGCGAAAAGGCGTAGGCGGCAGGAAGTGCGACCGCGACCGAGATAATGGTGTTGAGCGCCACATAGGTCAGCGAGAACTTGAAGCCTCCAAACCATGTCGGATTGGTGAATATCTCGATATAGTTTTTGAGTGTCGGGGCCAGTGGGACCAGGCTTAGAGTGTTGGTTATCTCGGTGTTGGTCTTGAAGCTCATATTGATGAGCCAATAGATCGGCAGCATCAAAAAGATGAGATAGACCCAAAGAATGACGCGTTCACCCCTCATGACGCGCCCTCCTTCCGGTCCGCATCGACATTGGTCATGATGGTGTAGAAAATCCAGCAGGTGGCCAGAATGATCAAATTGTAGACCAGCGACATGGCAGCGGCCTTGCCGAGGTCGAACTGACCGAGCGCGATCTTCACCAGGTCGATCGACACGCCCGTGGTCGAATTGCCCGGGCCGCCGCCCGTGACCACGAAGGGCTCGGTGTAGATCATGAAACTATCCATGAAGCGCAGCAGCACGCCGATCAGCAACACGCGCCGCAACTTCGGCAGCTCGATCCAGCGGAACACCGACCAGCGCGAGGCTCCATCGATGCGGGCGGCCTGATAGAAAGCGTCCGGGATGGATTTGAGGCCGGCGTAGCAGAGCAACGCAACCAAACTGGTCCAGTGCCAGACGTCCATGATGATGATGGTGAACCAGGCCGATAGAAAGTCGTTGGTGTAGTTGTAGTTGATGCCGAGATGATTGATGCCCCAGCCAAGCAGCCCGATATCGCCGCGCGCAAAAACCTGCCAGATGGTGCCTACGACGTTCCAAGGCACCAGTAGCGGCAGCGCCATGGTGACGAGACAGGCGGCGACCGGCCAGCCTTTCTTCGGCATACACAGCGAAACCAGGATGCCCAGCGGCACCTCGATGGCAAGGATGATGCCCGAGAAGACGAAGTTCCGCCATAGCGCGGCAAAGAAGCGGCCACCGAGTTCGGCGTTGGGATCAAGCAACTCCTTGAACCAGCCAACTCCGTTCCAGAAGAACTGGTTGTTACCGAACGTGTCCTGAACTGAATAGTTCACCACGGTCAACAGCGGCAGGATGGCGTTGAACGCAACGATCAGCGCGACCGGAAGAACAAGGAACCAGGCTCGGTTGTTGATAGGACGCGTATCCATGCTCAAGCCCTCACCAGGTGGCCATCGGCATAGACATGCACGCGCGCGGCATCGATGGCGACTCGCGCCGCCTCGGCCGGGATTACGGCATCTTCATCAGCTTGCAGACAGATTGGCGTTCCCGCCAATTCGGCGCGGACAATCTTGTGGCGCCCGGCGTCCTCGACGCGCTTTATTGCAATTGGAAAACCCTCGGTGCCAGCGACCAGCTTCAGAAATTCCGGACGGATGCCGATCTCAATCTTCTTGCCGCTATCCAGTGGTCCGTAGCTCCGCACAAGGCTGATCTCGTTGCCGCCGACGTTGGCTTTGTTGCCTGCCACCTTGGCTGGGATCACATTCATCCCGGGCGATCCGATGAAATAGCCCACGAACGTGTGCGCCGGCTGCTCGAACAGTTCCTGCGGCGTACCCACCTGCACCACCTCGCCGTCGCTCATGACCACGACCTTGTCGGCAAACGTTAGCGCCTCGGTCTGATCGTGGGTGACGTAGACCATGGTTGTTTTCGACTGCCGGTGGATGCGTTTGAGCTCACCGCGCAGCACCCACTTCATATGCGGGTCGATGACAGTCAGCGGTTCGTCGAACAACACCGCGCCGACATCCTCGCGCACCAGGCCACGCCCGAGCGAGATCTTCTGCTTCATGTCGGCTGTCAACCCCCGGGCTTTGCGCGTGAGCTCAGCCGTCAGCGAGAGCATGCCAGCCACCTCCTTCACCCGCGCCTCGATGCGCGCCGGATCGACTTTGCGATTGCGCAGAGGAAAGGCGAGGTTCTCGGCAACCGTCATGGTGTCGTAGATGACCGGAAACTGAAACACCTGGGCGATGTTGCGTTGCTCGGTTGGAAGGTTCGTGACGTCGACGTCTCCGAACAGCACCTTGCCCTTGGAGGGGATCACCAGACCTGAAATGATGTTGAGAAGAGTGGTCTTGCCGCAGCCGGACGGTCCAAGCAGCGCGTAAGCACCGCCGTCCTCCCAGGTCATGGTCATGGGTTTCAGGGCGTAGTCGGACGGTGTTGACGGATCCGGTTTGTATGAATGCGAGAGGTTGTTGAGTTCGATGCGTGCCATTAGTGCCCCCTATCGCTGGGCATGCGCTGCGGGGCCCGTACCAAGCTGCCATCTCCGGCAAACACAAAGAATCGGGCCGGATCGAGATAGACCTCGATGGCTTGGCCCGGTGGCGCATTTTGCACGCCCGGAGCAAGCGCTATCCAGCGACCCGCCGGGGTATCGATATGGATGAAGCTTTCCGAGCCCGTGATCTCGCTGACGGCGACCGTGCCGCGCATCGCCACCGTGCCGCCGCCATTGGCTGCAAGGTAAACATTGCTGGGGCGGAACCCGAGCTGATAGGCGCCAACCGGCAGCCCCTGCAGCGTCCCCGACGATGGCAGCGTTTGCCCGTCCGGCGTCGTCACGGCGCCGCCTTCGACGCTCACCGCCAGGAAGTTCATCGGCGGATCGGAAAAGACCTGAGCGGTCTGGCGATCATGCGGCGCGCGGTAGACGTCCACGGTCGGCCCGAACTGCGTTATGGCGCCCTGATGCAACGTCGCGGTGTTGCCGCCGAGTAGCAGTGCTTCCGACGGCTCGGTGGTTGCGTAGACAAAAACTGCTTTTGAGCCGCCAAAAATACGCGGCAGTTCGGCGCGCAGTTCTTCGCGC
>JAYUAJ010000019.1:0-6271 GCA_043741375.1 Hyphomicrobiaceae bacterium
TGCAGACTACGAAGCGCGCCGCTTGCCCTTCGCCAAATCGGCCTTCCGCGCCATCCGCACACGCAGCGACAAGGCGCGTAAGGACTATGGCGAACTGACCCACGTTTTCGATGATCGATCCCAGGGGACGCTGGAAACCCTCATCAATTGGAAACGCGCGCAGTTCGCGGCATCCAAGCAACCCAATCTGTTCGGTTTCGCCTGGGTGCGCGAGCTGGTCGACCGTCTGCATACCTCGCGCGATCCTGACCTGCGCGGACAACTGTCTTCGCTCTATTTCGGCGACAAGCTGGTTGCCGCGCATTTCGGACTGCGCAGTCGCGATACCCTGCATTATTGGTTCCCGGGCTACGATCCGGCGGTCGCCGAACTGTCGCCGGGTAATATCCTGCTGCGCTCAATGGCAGAAAGCGCTGCGGCCGAAGGGGTCCAGGCGCTGCACCTGGGCGCGGGCGACTATCGCTACAAACTTGAATTCGCCGACAGCTGCTTCCCGGTCACCGACGGTGTCGCCTTTGCCAAATCGGCCATTGGCACGACCGCCTCGGCAACCGGCCAGGCACTTGTGCAGTTGTCGAGAAAGCTTCCCGACCGATTTAGTGGCCTGCCGGGCCGCGCCATGCGGCGCCTCGACTGGCATCTCGCCTTCCGTGCTGCGTAACAGGAAAGCCCGCCTTGATGTCTTCATCCGTCGTCACTTGCGTCTCCTATCACCACTTCGAGCGCACGCCGTCGCTGTTCACCCGCAGCCTCGGGATATCGACCAGCCCCGACGTGTTCGCAGCGCACCTGACCTACTTCAAGCGCAACTACACGCCGATCTCACTCGATCAGCTGCTGTCAGGCGATCTCCCCGCCAATCCGCTCGTTGTGACCATCGACGACTGCTACCGTTCGGTGATTGAGATCGCCGCACCGCTGCTCGCCGAACACAAGGTGCCCGCCCTGTTCACAACCAATCCACGCGTCATCGCGGGTGGCTTTGCGCCCATCGATAATGTGCTGAGCTTCGCCATGGCGGAATTGGGCGCGACCGGTCTTGGCATCGCCGTCGGCCTTCCCGATCCCTGGACCTGCACCATCCGCCGTATCGTGCGCGAGCTCCTGCCCAAGATGGACATCGACGATCGCGAGATCATGAAAGTCAAGCTGATGCGCCTGCTCGGCGTGCGCGAGTCCGATCTGGTCGATCACATGGACCTGTTCCTCAACCCGGAGCAGTTGAAGCGGTTGGCCACCGAATACGGTCTGGCGATCGGCAATCATACCGTGACGCACAGCCATCTGCGCGCCCTGAAGCCGGACGTGGCCCATGCCGAGATCGCCGACGGCAAGCGGTTGCTGGAAGAGATGACGGGGGCCAAAGTGCGCGCGTTCACGGTGCCCTACGGCAGCCGGCTCGACGCCACGCCGGAAGTGCTTGCGACGGTGCGCGCCACCGGCCACGCGGCGACCTTCCTGGTGCAGCGCCGCACCAACGCGGTGCGCCCTGCGGCCGACATCTGGTACCGCCAGAGCGTCGCGGACCACATGGTGGCCCAGCTGCCGGTGAAGCTCTCGCTCCTGCCACAGCTTGGTGAATTGAAGGCGGCGCTGAATTGACCTATTCCGGTGCTTAAAGAGGGACGCCGTCCCTCGCACCGGAAATATTTTTCGCCATGGCTCAAATACCCGCACCGCAGCACGCTGCGCTGCTCGATGTTCGCAATCTGTCGGTCGACTTCGCGCAAGGTCCCGAGGTCTCGCATGCGGTGCGCGGCGTCTCGTTCCACATCGGCAAGGGCGAGACGGTTGCGCTGGTGGGCGAGTCGGGGTCCGGCAAGTCGGTCTCGGCGCTCTCGATCCTGAAGCTGCTGACGCCCTCGGCCTCGCATCCCTCGGGCGAAATCATATTCAACGGCGAAAACCTGCTGACCTTCAGCGAGGCGCGCATGCGCGAGGTGCGCGGCGACCAGATCGCGCTGATCCCGCAAGAGCCGATGAACTCGCTCAATCCGCTGCACACCATCGAGCAACAGGTGGGCGAAATTCTCCGCGTCCATCGCAATATGTCAAAGGCGGACGCGCGCGCCAAGACGCTTGACTTGATGGCCCGCGTTGGCATCAACGATGCCGCGAAGCGTTTGAGCGCCTATCCGCATCAGCTGTCGGGCGGGCAGCGCCAGCGCGTCATGATCGCCATGGCGCTGGCCAATGAGCCCGATCTCTTGATCGCCGACGAACCCACCACGGCCCTCGACGTCACCATCCAGGCGCAGATCCTCTCGCTGCTGAAGGATCTGCAGAAAGAGATGGGCATGGCCTTGCTCCTCATCACCCACGATCTCGGCATCGTGCGCAAGATGTCTGAGCGTGTCTATGTCATGCAGAAAGGCGAAGTGGTGGAAAATGGGCCCGTGGCCGACGTCTTCGACCGCCCGCAGCATGCGTATACGAAGCATCTCTTGGCAGCCGAGCCGAAGGGCGATCCGCCACGTGTCGACGCCACCGCGCCGGTTGTGGTCGAGACCGACAATCTCAAAGTCTACTTCCCGATCAAGGCCGGCTTCCTGCGCCGCGTGGTGGACCACGTGCGCGCCGTCGATGGCCTCAGTCTCACCTTGCGCGAAGGCCAGACCGTGGGCGTGGTGGGCGAAAGCGGCTCGGGCAAGACCACGCTTGGCCTCGCCATCCTGCGCCTGCTCTCCAGCGAGGGCCCGATCGCCTATCTCGGCAACCGCATCGACAGCTTGACGTCGAAGGAGATGCGGCCCTTGCGCAAGAACATGCAGGTGGTGTTCCAGGACCCGTACGGATCGCTCAGCCCACGCCTCTCAGTCGGCCAGATCATCGAGGAAGGCCTGCAAGTTCTCAACCCGGACCTCGACTACCAGCAACGGCGCGAGCGTGTCGCGGCCTCGCTCAAGGACGTCGGCCTCGATCCGGCAACCATGGACCGCTATCCGCACGAATTCTCCGGCGGCCAGCGCCAGCGCATCGCCATCGCACGCGCCATGGTGCTGGAGCCGAAATTCGTCATGCTGGATGAACCGACCAGCGCTCTCGATATGTCCGTGCAGGCGCAGATTGTCGATCTGTTGCGCGATTTGCAGAAGAAGAAGCAGCTGAGTTACCTGTTCATCAGTCACGATCTGCGCGTGGTGCGGGCGCTGTCGAGCTATGTGATCGTGATGCGCGCGGGCAAGGTGGTCGAGGAGGGGCCGACCGAGCAGATCTTCAAGTCGCCGCAGGCCGGCTACACCAAGGCGCTGCTGGCGGCCGCCTTCAATCTGGAGATCGCGCCCGAAGGCGTGGTCGCGCAATGACCATATTGTTGGCGCCGTCGGGTTGGGACATGGCTCCCTGGCTGGCCGCGCTGCAGGCGCAGGCGCCGCAGCGCCGCGTGGTCATGGCCTCCGATACCAGTGCGTTCCGGGATATGCGCTACGCCCTGGTTTGGAAACCGCCCGCCGGATTGCTCGCAGCGCTGCCCAATCTCGACCTGATCGTCAACCTGGGCGCCGGCGTCGATGCCATCCTTGCCGATGCGACCATTCCGCGGCACATCCCCATCATCCGCGCGATGGATCCCAACCTCACTATGCGCATGACCGAATGGGTCGTGCTGCAGGCGCTGTACCATTTCCGGCAGATGCCGGCCTACCTGGCTCAGCAGCGCGCGAAGGTCTGGCGGGAGCTGCCGCAGATGGCCGCCAGCGCCGCGACCATCGGGCTGATGGGCACCGGAGTGCTTGGACAGTCAGCGGCCAGCGTTCTGCAACGGCTCGGCTTCAATGTCATCGGCTGGTCACGCACGCCCAAGCCGGGGTTGCCGTTCCCCGTCCACCACGGCGATAGCGGCTTGAGGGAATTTCTCGGGCAGACCGACATTCTGGTGTGCCTGCTACCACTGACGCCCGAAACGACCGGCATTCTCACCTATGATCTGCTGCGCCAGTTGCGCCAGGACGGACCGCTGCCAGGCCCGATCTTGATCAACGGCGGGCGTGGCAAGGAACAGGTCGAGCCCGATATTTTACGCGCGCTTGACGACGGGACATTGGCCGGGGCTACGCTGGACGTCTTTGTCGAGGAGCCGCTACCCACCACAAGCCCGCTCTGGTTGCATCCAAAACTCACCATCACGCCGCACGTCGCCGCCGACAGCGATCCGGACGCCATGACCGCCTATCTGCTTGGCCAGATAGCCATGTTCGAGGCCGGCCTACCGATGGACAACGTGGTGGATCGTGCCGCGGGCTATTGAGGGGTGACAAACCGGCTCGGCTCGGCTATCCAAACCCCAATTCCATCCAAAACAGAACTCCGGGACGATCATGAAGAAGCAATCCGAGCAGCAGAAGCAGCGCACCAACAATCTGGTGAAGAAGAATTTCGCCAGCAAGATCCGCCGCCAGAAGCTGCTGATCGAGCGCAAAAAGACCGCCAACGGCTAGCGCTACGCCGCCAACTCGATCATCATGCCATCATAAGCCGGCTCCACATGGGCCGGGAGTTTGCGTTTGAGCTTGTCGTAGTCGAGATCGACATGCAGATGCGTGAGGATTGCGCGCTTGGGCTTCAGCCGTTCGATCCACTCGAGGGCTTCTTTGACGTTGAAATGGCCCGGATGCGGCATCGGGCGTAAGGCGTCGACAATCCAGACATCCAACCCTTCCAGCATCGGGATGGACTCGTCCGGGATGCCGCTGACGTCGGGCGAATAGGCTAGGTTGCCCAGGCGGTAGCCGAGCGATAGGCCCTCGCCGTGCTTTTGCACATAGGGCGTCACCGTCACCAGCCCGCCTTTGCCACCCAGCGTCAACGGTTCTTTCGGCTCGATCGTGTGCGCCTTCAGAATGGCCGGGTAGCTGCCCGTCGCCGAGGGCACGAAGCAATAGCGGAACTTTTCCGTCAGCAAACCGATGGTCGTCGCGTCGCTGTAAACTGGCACCTTGGCCTGAGCGTTCAGCGCATAGGCGCGTAAGTCGTCGATGCCGTGGGCGTGGTCGGCGTGATCGTGCGTATAGAGCACGGCGTCGATGTGTTCCGCCTTGGCCGCGATCAGCTGCTCGCGCATGTCCGGCGAGGTGTCGATCAGCAACCGCGTCGATCCCGCCCGCGCCGTCTGCTCGATCAGGGCCGAGCAGCGGCGGCGGCGATTTTTCGGGTTCTCGGGATCGCAAGCGCCCCAGTTGCCGTCGATGCGCGGCACGCCGCCCGACGAGCCACAGCCCAGGATCGTAAACGTCAGCGCCATCAAACGGCGGCCTCGGACGGGACCGGGCGTGGGACTTTGCCGTAGAGGCGGTGGAAGTTCTCGGTGGTGGCGCGGGCGAGTTCGTCCGCAGTCACGCCTTTCACTTTGGCGAGGGCATGGGCGGTATGGACCACCAACGCCGGCTCATTGGGTTTTCGGCCGCGGAATGGTTCGGGGGCGAGATAGGGCGCATCCGTCTCAACCAGCAGCCGGTCCATCGGCACTGCGGCGGCGATCTCGCGGAGGGCTTCGGACTTCTTGAAGGTCAGCACGCCGGAGAAAGAGACGTATAGCCCCAAAATCAGCCCGCGCTTGGCCAGATCCATGCCGCCCGTATAGCAGTGCAAAACGGCCGTGAATTTGCCCCGGCCCATCTCCTCTTCCAGGATGCGCGCGGTATCGGCGTCGGCGTCGCGGGTATGGATCACCAGCGGCAGACCCGTTGTCCGCGCCGCCGCAATATGTGTCCGAAACCCCTGCTCCTGTGCCGCGCGCGGACTGGAGTCGTAGAAATAATCGAGCCCCGCCTCGCCGATGGCGACGCACTTCTTGTGCTTGGAAAAGCGCGCCAGGTGGTCGGCTGTGATGTCGAGTTCTTCATGCGCGTTGTGCGGATGCGTGCCGACTGTGCAGTAGACGTTGGGATAAGTATCCGCGATTGCCGCTACCTCGCCGAAACGCTTTACGCGCGTGCAGACGGTCACGAGCAGCCCGACGCCAGCCGCTTTTGCGCGCGCGATGACCTCGCTGCGGGTGGCGGCGAAGTCAGGGAAGTCCAGGTGGCAGTGGTGATCGACGAGCACTTGCTTCTATCCGTCCTACTCAAATCGAGAGATGCGAGCCCCCTCGCCGCGCCTCTTGGCGGGGTGAGGGGCGGGTTCTGGCTCCGTCCTTCTTGCGACAAGAGCGGAGCCAGTGGCTGCCCCTCACCGACCGCGTGGCTCCTGGCTTCCCAAAAGGTCGCCTGCGAGACGCGGTCTCCTCTCCCCGTAAGTACGGGGAGAGGTAAGTTCGTGCCTAGGCCTTGGCGGC
>JAYUAJ010000020.1:0-14125 GCA_043741375.1 Hyphomicrobiaceae bacterium
GCCGAAAGCTGGCTGATCAGGCGGCCGATGGCGGCGTAATTCTGCTCGTCAGCGCCGATTCTCCATCGCAACACGCGCTGGCCGCCCATCTTTTACTCAGTCACGGCAGTCATGATCTTCATACGCATGAATTCTCATCGCGCGATGACATATAATTTGGTTTGAAAAGGAGAGTGTCATGGACACGGATACGAGATTGGTGGAAGCCCATCGCCATGTGACGGCCCTCAAGGGTTTCTATGTCCATATGACCGTTTTCGTGCTGGTGATGCTGCTCTTGCTGGTGATCAACGCCGTGACCGGGTCGCCCTGGTGGGTGCAATGGCCGTTCCTAGGCTGGGGCATCGGAGTCGCTGGGCACGCCATGGGCGTCTTTGGTCAAGTGCCACGGTTCGCCAAGAGCTGGGAAGCCAAACAGATCAAGACCTATCTGGACAAGAACCCCAACTGACAAGGAGACTGCCCCCATGGCTTTTGAGCAACAACGCGCGGAAATAGAACTACTCTTGGAACAAACTCGCGATGTTCCTGAAGACAAGCACGAGCTCTACGAACTGGTCCGCCAGAAATTCGGCGAGATGCGCGCGGTAGGGATGCCGCTGCCACAGGACCTCATCGAGTTGGAGGCAGCGCTTGAGGCCGATTTTGCCAGCGATATGAGGCCCGAAACGCCGGGCGCATAGTCTGTATGTTGGCCTTTGTAACAGATTGCCATTCAGTCGCTCGACGGCCAAGCTTGCCAAGGGAACGGCTTTTCGTCTGTCGCGCAGGTCAGAAACCTCACAGCATTGGCTGCCCAGATCGAAAGCGACTTGCCGAATTTTACAAGAAACACATTGGGTTCCTGGGCAATGACCAGCCAGACAAACTGGATGAGTGTGACGGCCCACAGGACGCCATGGACGATGCCGAGCAAGAACATAAATATCAGCATATAGAGCCCGAGCATCCAAATAGCGGATGAGGTTAGTGGCGTCGTAGATTGGCGAACGTTCGGGTTGATTGCAGTCATTTTGTGGTGCTCCAGATTGATTACAGTGAAAGTGAAGGGCCCTGGCTCATCCATGCCCTTCAAAGACCGCGGGCATTGATCAGCGTCAACAGTCAGGGCAGCGAATGAAGGGCTCAAACCGCCAGCGTTACCTTCACCCGCTCAACAACAGCGCCGACAGCTGCTTGTTTCCGCAAATCGTCGAGGTCGGCCTCGTTCAACGTCTCCTTTTCGAGCAGCCGAGCCGCGCCTTCGTCCAATATCCGTTTGCGGATTTTGAGCACCGCGCTCGCCTGCGCAAAGGCTGCCTCCACAAGCTCCCGGATCGCCCGGTCAATCTTGCTCGCCGTTTCCTCGCTGACGTTCATGCGCTCCATGGCCATGGATTGCTGCCCGAGAAACGGCGATTGTTCGGCCGCAAACACCGCTTGTCCGACCCCAGCGTCCATACCGTAGCGCACGACCATGGCCCGTGCGATGTCCGTTGCCTTTTGCAGGTCGTCGGACGCGCCGGTTGAGACAACGCCGAAGCTCAGGAGTTCGGCGGCACGGCCTCCTAGCAGCACCGCCATCTTGCTTTCCAATTCCGGCTTGGTCATCAGATACCGGTCTTCGATGGGTCTTTGAATGGTATAGCCCAGGGCACCGATGCCGCGCGGGATGATCGAAATCTTCAGCACCGGATCGCTGCCCGGCAGTGCCATCGCGACAATCGCATGGCCCATCTCGTGTGCCGCGACGGTCTTGCGCTCCTGCACGTTAAGGAGCCGGTTGCGCTTCTCAGGCCCCGCAATGATGCGCTCGATGGCGCGCGTGAAATCGTCCAATGTCACGGCCGACTCGTTGCGCCGCGTCGCCAGCATGGCCGCCTCGTTGACGAGATTGGCCAGATCGGCGCCCGTAAAGCCAGGTGTCATCGCCGCGATAGCCGCCGGATCGATATCAGGTGCCAGAGTAATCTTCTTCAGATGCACCTTGAGAATAGCGACCCGGCCCAGCTTGTCGGGCCGGTCAACGACGATGTGGCGGTCGAAACGGCCCGCTCTCAGCAGCGCCGGATCAAGGATCTCAGGCCGGTTGGTGGCTGCCAGCAATACGACGCCTACCGCAGGATTAAAGCCGTCCAGTTCGCTCAAGAGCTGATTGAGCGTCTGCTCCTTTTCATCGTTCGATCCGCCCGCACCGGTCAGACCACGGGCTTTCCCGAGTGCATCCAACTCATCAATAAAGATGATGCAAGGTGCCGCCAGCCTGGCTTGTTCGAACAAATCGCGCACGCGGGCAGCACCCATGCCGACAAAGAGCTCAACAAACTCCGAGCCATTGATCGAGAAGAACGGCACGCCCGACTCTCCGGCCACGGCTCGCGCGAGCAGCGTCTTGCCGGTGCCAGGCGGTCCAACGAGCAGAATGCCTTTGGGCACATGCGCGCCCAGACGGCCAAAGGTCTTGGGGTCTTTCAGGAACGATACAACTTCTTGCAATTCGTCCTTGGCCTCGTCGACGCCAGCGACATCGGCGAATGTAACTTTTATGTCTTTTTCGACGTAGACCTTAGCCTTGCTGCGCCCGAGCGACATCAGCCCACCCCGCTTGTTCACGGCGGGCGATAGAACGAACTGCCAGAGCCCAACAAAAATAAGTGTTGGCACGACCCATGAGAGAACATCCCAAATCCAGGTGCTTTCGGCGACTTGCGAATATTTGACGCCGGCCCCTGTGAGGTCCTTGGCAATTTCAGGGTCTACCCGCTCGGTGAAGATCTTGCTCACCCCGTTTGCCTCAGGGCTCTTCAAGGTGGCCGTGATCGACCTGTTAGCGACGCCAAC
Organism: Hyphomicrobiaceae bacterium; assembly: GCA_043741375.1. GTDB lineage: Bacteria > Pseudomonadota > Alphaproteobacteria > Rhizobiales > Hyphomicrobiaceae > JANYHF01. Next base: position 2,821 of record JAYUAJ010000020.1, read on the forward strand.
TTCCGAAATCTTGCCATCGCGTAGCAGCGTCTGAAATTCGCTGTACGGAACGATCGACGTCTTGGTTTGCACGGGCCAAAAGACTTGGGCCAGCAGCACCACTGCAAACGGGATGACCACGTACCATATGGCATAGGGATGTTGCTTGATCAAAGCCGGGCCTTGGAAAAATGAGCAAAAAGTCGGGTCAGGAAAAGAGACGCTAAGCTGCCAAGGCGCTGCCAGCCATGACCTAGGTCAACTGACCAGGGCGGCCTGCATGGTACGCGATGGCATCTTGGGCAAGGAGGGATCAATGCCGATCGTTTTGGCCGCAATGCTCTACGCCGCGATCGTCTTTGGCACCGGACTGATGCTCGGGCCAATCCGGGTGCTGTGGCTGGAACCCCGGATCGGCAAGTTGGCTGCCACACTGTGCGAGGCGCCATTGCTCCTGCTGTCGATGATCTTTGCCGCACGCTGGGCGCCGCATTTTTCGGGCGCTGGTGGCGACGCGGCGTCGCTCATCGCAATCGGAGTAGGCGCCTTTGTCCTCGGGCAGATCGCGGAATATGCTGTGGGCAGTTGGCTGCGTGGTATGCCGCTGTCTGTGCAATTGGCACAATTCGCGACGCCAGCTGGTTGGGTCTACGCCATGGCATTGGTTGCCTTTGCCGCCATGCCGTATCTGGTTCGTTGAGGACACGAAAACGGCACGCTGAACTTTTCTGGCCAAAGGATATTGCCAATGCTCGATGAACGTCTGGTGCGACGAAGCCTTGCCGTCATCGCTTTGTCCGGTTTGGCAGCCGGCATTCTGCTTTTGATCATAGGCTATCCTTCGACCGCCCATTGGGTCTGGATCGCCGGCACAGTCCCCGTAGTCGCGGCTCTCGCGATCTCAATGACCCGCGACCTGCTGGCTGGCCGGTTGGGCGTGGACGCCGTCGCCTTGTTATCGATGACTGGCGCGCTGGCGCTAGGTGAGCCGCTGGCAGCAGCAGTGGTCGCCGTCATGTACGCAGGCGGCAGCATTCTCGAAGATTTCGCCGTCGACCGTGCCGAACGCGATCTGCGGGCGCTTGTCGATCGGGCACCCCGGGTGGCCCATCGGCGCAATGCCAGCGATATCGAGGATGTGCCGATCGATGCCGTCAAAGTTCAAGACGTTCTCGTCATCCGGGCGGGCGAGGTCATTCCTGTGGACGGGATCATCATCGCCGCCGCCGCCACGATTGATGAATCGGCGCTGACGGGTGAGCCGATCCCAATCAACCGCGTTAAAGGCGAACACGTGCGAAGCGGCACGCTCAATGCCGGCGAGACATTCGAGATCACGGCCTCGGCCATTGCCGGCGACAGCACATATGCAGGAATCGTCCGCATGGTGACCACCGCGCAAACTGCCAAGTCGCCCTTCATCCGGCTGGCGGATCGCTACGCCTTGATGCTGTTGCCGGTCACGCTCGCGGTGGCGGGCGCTGCCTGGTGGCTGTCGGGCGATGTCATCCGGGGGCTTGCCGTGCTGGTCGCCGCAACGCCCTGTCCACTGATCATTGCCGCGCCAGTTGCCTTCATTGCAGGCGTGGCTCAGGCAGCGCGCAAGGGCATTCTCATGAAGGGCGGCGGACCCTTGGAGGCGCTGGCGCGGGCCCATACCGTGATGTTCGATAAGACGGGTACGCTGACTGTCGGCGGCGCCAGACTGGTGGCCATTGAGACGGCAGCGGACGAAAGCGCCGACAGTGTTTTGCAACTTGCCGCCTCACTCGAACAGGCGTCGCATCATGTGATGGCTGCGGCCATTGTCGCGGCGGCGGTGGCCAAAGGGTTGCCGCTGAAAATGGCTGAGACTGTGAAAGAGACGATGGGCGCGGGCCTGGAAGGAATGCTTGATGGCAAGCAGGTCCGGGTCGGTTCCTACCCACTCGTGTTCGGCGCCAAGCGCGCCGAACCCTGGGCACAGCGCGCTATCCGCCGCGCTTCTTGGCGCTCAGCATTGACGGTGTTTGTCAGTTCCAATGGGAAGCCGATGGGTGCGCTGCTTTTGGCCGATGAACTCAGGCAAGAGACGCCGCAAACTGTCGCCGCACTGCGCCATGCTGGGATTTCGCGAATTGTCATGGTCACCGGCGACCGCGCCGACACCGCCGAAACCATCGCGGCGGCCCTGGATCTCGACGCCGTTCTTGCCGACCGCGCGCCTGCCGACAAAGTTGCAGCGGTGGCCGCCGAACAGAAGCAGCATCCGACCATCATGGTGGGCGACGGCATCAACGACGCTCCGGCCCTGGCCGCGGCCGATGTTGGCATTGCCATGGGGGCTCGCGGCGCCAGCGCCTCGTCGGAAGCCGCCGACGTGGTCATCCTGGTGGATCGGCTGGACCGGGTCGCCGACGCCATCATCATCGCCCGGCGGGCCCGCCGCATTGCTGTGCAAAGCATTGTCGTGGGCCTGTCCCTGTCCGGCGTGGCGATGGCGTTGGCAGCCTTCGGCTGGCTGTCGCCAGTTGCTGGCGCTCTTTCCCAGGAGGCGATCGACGTCGCGGTCATTATCAACGCCTTGCGTGCCCTTGGTCCAGGCCGCAGTTCAGTCAAGCCATCCTTGAGCGAAAGTTCAGTGCGCGTTCTGCACGACGAGCACCGGGTGATGCAAGACAGCCTTGACCGCCTGCGTGCGATTGCAGACGCCCTGGACGACGCTCCACCAGACAAGGCCGTCACCTTGATCGAGGAAGCAAATGCTATCGTCAGCAAGCGTATCGTTGTGCACGAGCGCGGCGATGAAAGCACTGTCTATCCGGGTTTGGCCAAGGACCTGACTCAGATCAACGGCCTCTCAGCTATGAGCCGCGCGCATCGCGAAATCCTACATTCGGCGCGGCTGCTGTCGCGATTGGCCGAAGGTTTGATGCCAGACGATGCGGACCGCTACCTGGTGCGAGATGCGCAGCGCGTGATTGGTACGATTGAAGCCTTGGTGCGCCTGCACAATGCGCAGGAAGAAGACATCTATGATCGCGCCGCCGCCTGACAACATTTGGAAAGCATCGCGATGAGCTTGCGCAATCTTGGACACTTCTTTGCCCCGAAATCCGTTGCCTTGATCGGGGCCAGCACCAGGGCCGGCTCGGTCGGTCACACGGTCCTAGCGAACATGCGGGGCAGCGGCTTTGCCGGGGCGATTTGGCCCGTGAACCCGAAATACCGGCAAACCGCAGATCTGCCCTGCTATCCAGCCGTAGGCGCCCTTCCCGCCACCCCGGACCTTGCCGTCCTGATGACGCCGCCAGCGACCATCCCTGCCCTTGCCGCAGACCTTGTCGCCAAAGGGACGAAGGCGGCCATTGTCATCACTGGCGGCCTCGATCAGGTGACTACGGAGCGTATGCTCCGAAACGCGCGAGCAGGTGGCCTCAGGCTGGTCGGGCCCAACTGCCTCGGCGTTCTGGCTCCCCCGGTAGGGCTCAATGCGAGCTTTTCTGCAGGCTCGCCGTTGATTGGCAATCTGGCGCTTGTCTCCCAATCCGGCGCCATCGTCGCTGCCATGCTCGATTGGGCCAAGGGGCGCGGTATCGGCTTTTCGCATGTGGTCTCGGTCGGCAACATGCTTGATGTCGATGTCGATGACCTGCTCGACTATCTGGCGGGCGATCCCAAGGCCAAGGCGATCCTGCTCTATCTCGAATCAATCACGGGCGGCGCCCGCTTCATGTCGGCGGCCCGCAGCGCCGCGCGGGCAAAGCCGGTGATCGTCATCAAGGCCGGCCGGCATCCAGAAGCCGCAAAGGCCGCCGCATCCCACACCGGAGCCATGGCGGGGTCGGACGATGTGTACGACGCGGCCTTCGAGCGCGCCGGTCTTGTCCGTGTGACCGAGCTTGAGCATCTGTTCTCGGCTGCCGAAGTGCTCGCACATGGCGGCCGTTTGAGCGGTGAAAGGATCGCCATTGTCACCAATGGCGGCGGCGCGGGCGTGCTGGCGGTGGATCGCTTGCAGGATTTGGGCGGCACGCTGTCCGCGTTGTCGCCAGCGACGCTGGCAATCCTTGAGCAGACGATGCCGGTGGGATGGTCGCATGGCAATCCAGTCGATATCATTGGCGATGCGGGGCCGGATCGCTACCGCGCTGCAATGGCCGCCGTGCTCGACGATCCACAATGTGACGCCCTTCTTGTTTTTAACTGCCCCCTTGGCATCGCCTCCAGCACGGACGCTGCCAGTGCCGTGGTCCAAGCTGCTGCCAACGCAAGCACGCGCAAACCTGTGTTCGCCGCCTGGCTCGGGGCAGGCGCCGTTGCAGAGGGACGCAAGATCCTCACCGAAGCCAGCATTCCAACGTTCGAAACACCGGCTGCGGCAGTCGATGGCGTGATGCACCTGGTCCGCTACGAGCGGGCCCAGATGGCGTTGCAACGGGTACCCCCCGTCGGCGCCGGTGACCAAGTGGCGGACAATCCAGCTGCCAAACGCGTGATCGATGCCGCATTGGCGGACGGCCGCGCGCTACTGTCGGAAGCCGAGGCCAAGGCTGTGCTGGCAGCCTACGGAATACCTGTAGCTGAGACGCTGATTGCCAAGACTCCCGAAGACGTGGCGGTGATGACCGATCGCATGCTCGAGGCTCTCAAGCCTGGCGCGCGTGCCGTGCTTAAGATCTGGTCGAGAGATGTTTCGCACAAATCTGACGTTGGCGGCGTCCGGTTGAACATTTTGAGCGGCGCGGAGGCGAAGGCGGTTGCGCAATCCATGCTGCTCAATGTCGAGCGTTTGCGGCCGGGGACCAAGCTCGACGGCTTCATGGTGCAGCCGATGATCGAAACATCGAACGCCATTGAACTGATCTTGGGTCTGGCCGAGGATCCGGTATTCGGCCCCATCGTCTTGTTTGGCGCCGGGGGGACTGGGGTCGAAGTGATCAAGGACAAGGTCTTGGCGCTGCCTCCGTTGGACATCGTCCTCGCCGGGTCGATGATCGAGCGTACAAGGATCTATCGCCAGTTGCAAGGCTATCGCGACCGGCCAGCCTGTGATCTCGATGCGATTGTTCGAACGCTGATACGCATTGCCGAATTGGCGGCTGACCGGCCGGAAATCCAGGAGTTGGACATCAATCCGCTGCTTGCCGGCGCCCAAGGGGTGATTGCGCTCGACGCCCGCATTGTCGTTCGTGCGGTGCCGGCGCAACTGCGGCGTGGCGAGCGCTTTGCCATCCGGCCCTACCCTAAGGATCTCGAAAAGCAACTGACGCTCTCCGGCGGGAGAGTTGTCTTGCTGCGCCCGGTCAAACCTGCCGATGAGCGGCTGTACACGGATTTCCTGACCCATATGTCAGCCGAAGACATGCGCCTGCGGTTCTTTAGTCCGATCAAGGAACTGTCGCACGCCTTTGTGGCGCGCCTGACCCAGATCGATTATGCGCGGCAGATGGCTCTGATAGCGCTTGATCCCGAGACTGATCAGTTGCTGGGAGTGTCGCGCTTTTCCGCCGATCCGGATCTGCTGGCGGGGGAATATGCGGTGCTGGTCCGCAGTGACTTGCACAGTCTTGGGGGGTTGGGATGGCAGCTAATGCAACAGTTGATCGAGCATGCCCGCGAGCTTGGCGTCGCCGAACTCTATGGTCACGTTCTGCGCGAGAACGTGACCATGCTGGCGATGGCAAAGGAACTCGGTTTCAGCGTAGAGTCCAATCCCGAAGATCACGGCGTGTTCCGCGTCTCACTCAAGCTCGCCAAAGCCTGCAGTTGTTAAATGTTGGTGACGGAGACGACCCGGTAGGTTCGCATGTGATCCTTGTGCTCACGGATTGATACATATTCGCCGATCTTGATGAGATGCTGACTGAAGCGGTAACCGCTGTCCTCGTCGTCGGCGGAGTCGGGATCGTCATAATGGAACGCCCACGAACCACCGGGCTTGTGCACCGGGAGACCGTGCTCATCGGCTTCGCCTTTCCAGAAGCGGCGAACAGCGCATTGCGCCCGGTTGGTCTTCCAGGCCGCAGCGTCGATGTGATCATCCGGCGTCAATGGAGCAACGAATTCGTAGCCGCGTTCATAGCTGCCTTCGGGGAAGTCATGATCGCGGGCCAGTTCGAGGCGGATTTTCTTGAGATGCATGTCATTCCTCCAAAGTGTCGTTTCAGTTCAGCCCGAACCTAGCGATGAACCAGGTTTTGGCCAAATGGGTGAGAGCCGCGTAGCCCGCCAAAATCGCAAGCAGCCAAAGCCAATAGCTTGGTGGCAGTGGAACAAAGCCCAGAGTGCCGCCGACCCAACTGTAGGGCAACGCGATGCCGATCGCGGCCACGATCAGGCTGGTGGTGATCAGCGCGGCGCTTGGCCAACTCTCCAGGAACGGGACCTTCGCCGTGCGGATAATGTGGATAATCAGTGTCTGCGTCAGCAGCGATTCGACGAACCAGCCGGTCTGGAACAAGGCGGGATTGCCCCAGGCGTTGAACACGACCAGCATCAGTGCGTAAGTCGCATAGTCAAAGATCGAGCTGATAGGGCCGATCAGCAGAACGAATTTCTCGATATTACCGATATCCCATCGCCGCGGAACCGCCAGATACTCAGCATCGACGTTATCGGTGGGGATGGCGGTTTGTGATAGATCATAGAGCAGATTGTTAGTCAGCACTTGGATTGGCGCCATCGGCAGAAATGGCAAAAACAGGCTGGCACCAAGCACGCTGAACATGTTTCCGAAACTGGAACTGGCGCCCATCTTGAGATACTTGGTGATGTTGCCAAACACTTTTCGCCCTTCGAGCACGGCATCGCTGAGGACACCCAGGTTCTTTTCCAACAAAATGATGTCCGCTGATTCCTTGGCGATATCGACCGCGCTGTCGACCGAAATCCCGACATCGGCGGCTTTCAGGGCAGGACCGTCATTGATACCGTCGCCAAGAAAACCAACGACGTGATCCTTCAGTTGCAGGGCATGAATGATTGCTGCCTTCTGAGCTGGTGACACTTTGGCAAACACCGTAACTGTTTCGGCGAGGTCAGCCAGTTGCAGCGGCGTCAAGGTGTCAATCTCGGAGCCGAGCACGATCCGGTCGACGGCCAAGCCAACATCGCGGCAGATTTTTCTCGATACAATGTCATTGTCGCCGGTGAGGATCTTCACCGTGACGCCACGCGCCTTCAGGGCCGCAATTGCCGGAGCGGCCGACTCCTTTGGCGGGTCCAGAAACGCAATGTATCCCAGCAATGTCAGGCCACTCTCGTCGATGATCGAGCAGCCAGGCTGTTCCGCCGGAATGGTCTTATAGGCGACGGCAACGACACGGAAACCGTCGGCGTTCAGGGTTGCTGTGGTTGCTTTGGCGGAGTCGTGATGGCTTGCGTCCAATGCCCCGCTTTTGCCATCGCTTTCGAACTGCGTGCAGACTGAAAAAATCTCTTCGACCGCGCCTTTGCAAATCAAGAGGTGTATGTTGTCGTCGCCGGCGAGCAGGACCGACATCCGCCGGCGTTCGAAATCAAAGGGGATTTCGTCAATCTTGTGGTATCGTGAGGCTACATCGAGTGTCTCTTCTAATTCCACATGTTTCAAGACAGCGACGTCCAGAAGGTTTTTCAGGCCCGACTGGAAGAAGCTGTTCAGATAAGCATATTCCAGGACGCGCTTTGACTCGTGGCCGGCAATATCCAGATGCCGCTTCAGGATGATCCGATCCTGTGTCAGGGTTCCGGTCTTGTCGGTGCACAACACGTTCATGGCGCCGAAATTCTGGATGGCATTCAGCCGCTTGACGATGACCTTCTTCTTCGACATCGCCAAGGCGCCCTTGGCGAGGTTGACGGTCACGATCATCGGCAGCATTTCAGGGGTGAGTCCGACGCCGACCGCGACGGCGAACAACAAGGCTTCGAGCCAATTGCCGCGGGCGACGCCGTTGATGACGAACACCAGCGGCACCATGATGGCGATGAAGCCGATCATCAGCCATGTGAAGCGGGCGATGCCCTTGTCGAAACTCGTCAGTACCCGTTGTTCGGAGATCTTGCCGGCGACCTTGCCGAAGGCGGTGTTGGCACCGGTGAGGACGACGACGCCGGTACCGATGCCGCTGACGACAGTACTGCCCATGAAGCAGATGTTGGGCAAATCGAATGCGTCCGCCGACGCGGTTTGGTCCGGCGTCACATGCTTTTCGAGAGGCATCGCCTCGCCAGTGAGCGCCGATTGATTGATGAAGAGATCCTTGGCGGCAATCAGCCGCAAATCGGCAGGGATCATATCGCCAGCAGACAGCAGAACGATGTCGCCGGGCACAACCTGATCGATCAGGATATCGATTAGCTTGGGCGCGCCAGTCGCCTCGCGCCGGCGCACCGTCACCTTGGTGGTGACCATTTGCTGCAGTTTGGTGGCGGCCTGGTTTGATCGGTGTTCCTGCAGGAACGTGAGCGTGACACTGAGGACCACCATGATGGCGATCACGATGGCGGCGCGAGCGTCACCAAGAAAATAGGACACGACGGCGAGACCAATGAGGAGCAGGTTGAGTGGATTGATCGCGCCACTGACAATCTCGCCAAGCGCTGTTTGCTGATCCCCGTGTGCGACGCGGTTTGGCCCGTTCGAGCGCAAGCGCGTGTCGGCCTCATCGGCCGCCAAGCCGTCAGACGAGCTGCTCAGTCGCAAGAGGGCTTGATCGGTAGTGAGATGGGAAATCTCTCCGAGAACCGCTTCGCCGTGCGGTGCCGTGGACAGCGCTTGGCCGGCTTTGGGTGAGATCGGCCACGGCCACAGCTTGGTGAGCTGCGTCGATGCATAGTTGGTCATGGACGGAACACTCGCGGCAATGCGGTCGAATAACCTTGATCATGGTCAAGTCCCAATAGATGCCTCGTGGACTTTACCCGAGGGCCAATCTGGTGTTGGCCAATGTGGCTTCGGCGGCGCCGCCAGCTTCGATGTACGTCCAGTTCACGGGTCCAGTTCCGTTGGCGAACTGCGCTTCGACAACTGGCGGCGTCGCGTCCGAGGCGTCACCCTGCCGCAATTTCACGCGATGCTTGGCGATATCTCTGTCAGCGGTCAGCCAGAAACCGGAGAACGGCACTCCGGCGCGCCGCGCTACGGCCTCGATGTTTGTCCGCTCGGTCGGTGACAGGAACGCTGCGTCCACAATTACCGAACAGCCGCTTCGCACGGCCTGCCGGGCTTTGCGCAGCAATCGATCGTACACCCTGGCATTGTTCTCAGGAGTGTACGCACTCGGGGCCAGCCTCTCCGTCTCGCCAGTAGCGAACATGGCCTTGCGTTCGACATCACTGCGGATGTGGATGGCGCCCGGGAATGGACCGACCTCTGGTGCAAGCGAGCTGGCCAATGTCGATTTCCCCGTGCCCGAAAAACCGCCGATGGCGACCAGCCGGCTTTGTCGCGGCGTCAGATAGCCGACCGCCTTGCCGGCATAGCGCCGGACTTCCGCATAAGCCTGCGTCTGTGCAGCGCCCTCAAGGGATTGCCCACGCTCCACCGCGACCATGGCCCTGATCGCGGCGCGCAGTGCAAGGAACAACGGCAGGGCGCGCAGACCGTGAATGTCGAGATCCTGTTGCCCAATCTGGAGATAGCGGTTCAGCAGCAGATTGGCTTGCGGTGCAAAGCCGCGAACGTCCAGGTCCATGATCAGAAAGGCGAGATCGTAAAGAACGTCGATTGTAGCGAGGGCCTCGTCGAACTCAAGGGCATCGAACAAAACAGGTCTGTCATCGATCAATACGATGTTTCCAAGATGCAGATCGCCATGACAGCGGCGGATACAACCCTGGCGCCCACGGAGCTTCAGGCAAAAGCGGATCGCATGGAGTTCGTCTTGCATCCGGCCGATTAATGTCTCGATGATCGGCTGCGGCAGCGTGCCTGGTGTTGCGGCAAAAACGGTCTGCAGTTCGTCGACAATGCCGCCGATCCGCGCAGCTCCGGCCAGGGTGATGAGCCGCGCAGCTTGATCGTGCTGCCCCATAATCCGCTTCGCCAGAAGTCCAATGACATCGGCTGACGGTGATACTCGCTCGAACCTCGCGCTCAGAATGTCCTCCGCAGGGAAGCGCCGCATATGCAGCGCCCATTCCAACACCTCGCCCCGTCCGTCTATCGCAAGGAGGCCGTCGCTTTCGCGGGTGATCGGAACGACGCCGAGATAGATCTCGGGAGCATTGACACGGTTGACCGCCAATTCGTGCAGGCAGACCTGGCGCCGCTTCTCCAGTGTCGAGAAATCGAGATAGGCGTAAGTTACGGCGCGCTTGATCTTGTAGGCATCGGGTCCGGCCAGAAAGACCATGGCCGCATGGGTCTGAATGCGTTCAACATAGCGGGGTTTGCTTGCATCCTCTCCCCTGTACGCCTTGGGGTCCGAGAGAAAAGCGATGACGTCGGCCTGCTCGGTCTCACTTTCGACAGCCAATGGCGCTGTGCTGTGGTTCGACATGGTGGACTTCTCCGGCCTCGTGCGCAGTTTGCCTTTGGCGTCGCTTCGCCTTTTTGATCTGCGTCAATGCCGGCATGGACTCGATCTGCCCCTTTGCAATTGAAACTTTCGCAGGCCGCGCCCCGGAACGAACCGCATGGAGTACAAAGACTACTACAAGGTGCTGGGGCTTGAGCGAGACGTCGCGCAGGACGAGATCAAGCGCACTTACCGCAAGCTTGCCCGCAAGTTTCATCCGGACGTGAACAAGGAACCGGCGGCTGAAGCGAGGTTCAAGGAGATCGGCGAGGCCTACGCCGTGCTCAAGGATGTGGAGAAACGCGCGGCGTATGATCACCTGGGCCAGAGTTGGCAACCCGGACAGGACTTCCGGGCCCCAGAGGATTGGGATGCCGGATTTGAGTTTTCCGGTGGCCAGCCGAATGGATCTGGTGGCGGTTTCAGCGACTTCTTCGAGACATTGTTCGGGAGACTGCATCAAAGTGAGCCCGCGCCCAGAGGTCAAACGGCCTTTCGGGCGCGAGGCGAGGATCATCATGCCAAGGTATTGATCGATATCAGCGATAGCTTTGAGGGCGCCGAACGCTCAATCTCGCTTCGAGTTCCCGATGTCGACGAGACTGGCCACATACGGCTGCGCGACCGGACACTGAAAGTGCAGATTCCAAAAGGCATCATGGACGGTCAGCATGTGCGGCTGAAGGGTCAGGGTGCGCCGGGCCTCGGCGGAATGCCGGCGGGCGATCTCTATCTCGAAGTGCAGTTCAAGCCGGACAAACTCTATCGAGCCGACGGGCGCGATCTTTACATGAAGCTGCCGGTCACGCCGTGGGAAGCGGCCCTCGGCGCCAGTGTGCAAC
>JAYUAJ010000021.1:0-6210 GCA_043741375.1 Hyphomicrobiaceae bacterium
GTCACACAGGTCGGCTCGCTGAAATGGGCCTTGGCGTCGGTGGTCGGCGTCATTCTGACGGTCATTATGGGCCTCGTCGTCGCCGGCCTGCTGCGCATAGTCGACCTGAAGAAGGAGCTTTAGATTCGATGGAATCGAAGGTCCTCAAACCAATCCTGGCCGTCTATGTGGGGCTGTTTCTCCTGTTCCTCTATGGACCATTCCTGGTGCTGGGCATCTTGTCGTTCCAGCAGGGGCCGGAGGGCGGGCCGCAATTCCCGATCACCGAGTGGTCGACGTTCTGGTACAAACATCTGTTTGGCCTCGCACCGCCCTCGCGCGTGTCGCCGCTGCCCATCGGCGAAGCGCTGTTCCGCTCGATGACGCTGGCCGGCATGACCATGATCACCTCGACGGTGCTCGGGGTGATGTCGGCGCAAGCCTTCCGCAAGAACTTCCGTGGCAAGAGCGTCATCTTCTATCTGATCGTGCTCGGCATGATCGTGCCCGGCGTGCTGGTCGGCCTCGGCACTGCGCTGGTCGCCACCACCACTGGCATCGACCGGCACTGGTGGAGCACGGCGTTCGCAACGCATGTCGTTTACACCTTCCCGTTCGCCTTCCTGGTCATGCTGGCGATCTTCAACCGCTTTGACTCCTCGGTGGAAGAAGCCTCCTGGTCGCTCGGCGTTTCGCCCTTGAAGACCTTCCGCAAAGTGACATTCCCGCTGATTTTCCCAGGCGTGCTGTCGGCGATGCTGTTCGCCTTCACGCTCTCCTATGACGAGTTCTCGCGAACGCTGTTCTCCTCGGGTCGCGACCAGACACTGCCGCTCGCCATCTACGGCACCTTCACGGTCGAGATTCATCCGAACGTGTTCGCCTTCGGCGTGCTGACGACGATTTTCTCGTTCTCGCTGCTGGCCGTCTACGCCATCCTCATGACACTGAGCGTCCGCCGCGCCAAACGTGTGGCCATTCAAGAGGCGATTGCATGAACAGCGCCATTGTCACGGGGGCAGGATCAGGCATCGGCCGCGCCATCGCACTGCGGCTGGCCCGCGACGGCTATGCCGTCACCGCCAACGATGTACGCCTCGATGCCGCCATGGCCGTAGTCGCCGAGATCAAGAAGGCGAAGGGCAAAGCCATCGCCATTGGCGGCGACGTCTCGAAAGAGGCCGATGTCGACGCCATCGCCGCTGCCTGTCGCGACGCGCATGGCGACTGCACGCATCTCGTCAACAATGCGGGCCACGTCCACCAGGCGCGCTTCGTCGATCTGAAACCCGAAGACTTCGACCGCATGTTCGCCGTGCATGTGCGCGGCAACTTCCTTTGTATCCGCGCGGTGCTCCCGGCCATGCTGAAGCGCAAGGCCGGCGCCATCGTCAACATCGCCTCGCAGCTCGGCCAGATCGGCGGCATCGAGCTTGTGCACTACAGCGCCGCCAAGGCCGCCATCATCGGCATGACCAAATCGCTCGCCCGCGAAGTGAGCGGCCAAGGCGTGCGCGTCAACGCCGTCGCGCCCGGCCCGATCAATACGCCGCTGGTGAAAAACCTCTCCGCCGAGTGGCAGAAGGCCAAGGCGGCGCAACTCCCCCTCGGCCGCTTCGGCGAGCCCGAGGAAGTCGCCGCAAGCGTCGCTTTCCTCTTATCGGACGAGGCCAGCCTGTTCGTCGGCCAGACCATTGGCCCCAATTCAGGAGACGTGATGCTGTGACCCAAACAGTTCTCATCACCGGCGCTGGCATTGGCATTGGCCGTGCCACCGCGAAGGCCTTCGGCAAGGCGGGTTATCACGTCATCGCCACGGACGTTCTGGAAACGGAGGGCAAAGCCGTTGCCGCTGAGATCGTCAAAGATGGCGGCAAGGCCGAGTTCCACAAGCTCGATGTACGCTCCACCAAGGATGCCGACGCGTTGGTCGCGGCCATCGAGAAGACGCATGGCGGCATCGACGCCATCGTCGCCAATGCCGGTATCGCCCGCAAAGCGCCCGCAGCGACGCTCTCCGACGAGGAATGGGACAACACGTTCGAGGTCGACCTCAAGGGCATATTCCGTGTTGTCCGTCCGTCTATTGCAGGCATGCGCAAGCGCAAATCGGGCGCCATCGTTTGTGTTTCCTCGATCATGGGCGTTGCATACGGCTGGGACGAACACGTCCATTACTCGGCAGCCAAGCATGGTGTCGTCGGGCTCGTTCGCGGCCTCGGCGTCGAACTCGCCCGCGACGGCATTCGCGTCAACGGCATCGCGCCCGGCTACATCCGCACGGCGCAACTGCTGTCCAAAGAGCACTCGCTTGGCCCTGAAGGCGCCGAAAAGGCAGGTGAGTTTATCCCGATGGGACGAATCGGCGAACCCGAAGACATCGCCGATGTCATCCTGTTTCTGGCATCCAACGCCGCGCGCTACATGACCGGGCAAGTGGTGGTGGTCGACGGTGGCTTGTTGGTTGGCCGGTACTAACCAGCCAAGAAGCCCCCCGAACGAAGTTGAGTAACGTCAATGGAGGAAGAATAAAGATGCGTAACTATCCAGTATCCCGCCGCACGTTCCTGCAAGGAACTGCCAGCGGCATGGCCATCACAGCCATGGGCGCCCCGTTCGGCTCCCAGCAAGCCTTCGCGGCCGGCCTCGCCGACCAGGAACTGCGCACGGTCGGCCTATCGGTGACAGTGCAAGAGCGCATTCTCGCCGACTTCAAGGCTAAGTCGGGCGTGAAAGCCGTTTCGGGCAAAGGCGCGATTTTCCCCGATACGCAGACGGAACTTCTCTCGGGCTCCACCGCTTACGACGTCTGGGAAACCATCGGCGAGCGGCTTCCTGCCGTTATCCAAACGAATAAGATCGAGGCCATCCCGACCTCGGCCCTGAAGAACTGGGGCAACATCCGCGATACCTTCACCAAGGCCAGTCCGAAGTGGGACAAGAAGAACCAGATCGTCGGCCAGATCTGGAAGGACGAAAAGCAGACCGAGCTGTGGATGGTTCCGACCGTCTACAACTATGACTCGATCGGCTATCGCCCCGACCTCGTGTCGGCCGAGGAAGCCTCGACCTGGACCGCCATCTTCGACAAGAAGTTCAAGGGCAAGACCGGCCTCAACGTCGATCCGCTGATTGCCTTCGGCCAGGCCGTGCTGGCCATGAACTCGCTCGGCCTCCTGAAGGTTCCGAACCCGGGCAATCCCGACAAGGCCGCCATCGACGAGGCCTCGAAGTTCCTCATCTCCAAGAAGAAGGACGGCCAGTTCCGCGCGCTCTGGGGCGATTTCGGCGAACTGGTGAACCTCCTGGCGTCTGGCGAAATGATCCTCGCCGACGCCTGGCAGCCGGCCGTCATGGCCGTCAAGGCGCAGGGCAAGCAGTGCACCTACGCGATCCCGAAGGAAGGCTATCGCGCGTGGTCGATCGGCAACTCCGCCATCACCGGCACGCCGAACAAGGACGCCGTCATCGCGTATACGGACTACTGGCTGTCGGGTCCGCCCGCCATCACGGTGTCCGAGCAGGGCTATTACTCACCCACGACCAACATCCAATCGGTCATGGACCCCGACAAGTATGCCTTCTGGTACGAAGGCAAGCCCTGGAAGGGCGCTCCCGACCGCGGCATCAAGGAAGGCGATCTGCGCGACGGCGGTTCGCTGGCAACTCGCGCGTCCCAGGTGGCCTACTGGCATCAGTGGCCGGATGAGTACGACTACCTCATCAAGAAGTGGGACGAGTTCCTGAGCGCTTAAGACGAAACGTTGGGTGGGCTGAAGCCCACCGTTCCCAACAATGGCAATTGCGGTGGGCTTCGCAGAGATGCTCAGCCCACCCTACGGTTAGTGCCTTCCAACAGGACGCCGCTTTGACCTTCGATCTCCAACTCTCCAATGTCGGCAAGGTTTTCGACAACGGCACGGCCGCGGTGATTGATTTCAATCTCGACGTCGCCAAGGGCGAGTTCATCGCCTTCCTCGGGCCGTCGGGCTGCGGCAAGACCACGACACTGCGCATGATCGCGGGCTTCGAGAGCATCTCGTCCGGCGACATCTTCATCCGTGGCAGCCGCATCAATGATCTGCCCCCGGAACGCCGGCCGACGGCGATGATCTTCCAGAGCTATGCCCTGTTCCCGCATATGACGGTGCGCGGCAATGTCCGGTTCGGCCTCGACGTCAAGCGCATGCCGGCCGAAGAGCGCGACGCCAAGGTCGAGCGCATCCTCGAAAAACTCGGACTGACCGAGGTCGGCGACCAAAAGCCGGATCGCCTGTCGGGCGGGCAAAAGCAGCGTATCGCTCTTGCGCGCGCGCTGGTGGTGGAACCCGACATACTCTTGTTGGATGAACCATTGGGCGCGCTCGACGCCAACTTGCGCAAGAGCATCCAGAACGAGCTGAAACTGCTGCAGCGCCGGCTCGGCATTACCTTCGTGTTCGTCACCCATGCGCAATCCGAAGCGCTCGCCCTTTCCGACCGCATCGTCGTCATGAACGCTGGCCGCATTGAGCAGATCAGCGCGCCCTATGAGTTGTACACGCGGCCCAAGACCTTGTTCGTCGCCCGCTTCATCGGCCGCAACGCGGTCATTCCGGGCACGGTCAAATCGTCCGAGGGCGGCGCCGTTCGTCTCGACACGCCCTTCGGCATGCTGTCCGGCACCGCGTCAGGGACGGTCGCGGCCATCGGCGCCAAGGCGAGCCTCGCAGTCTCTGCGGAGGCTATCGACGTGCATCCTTTCTGGACCAATGCGGCCTATTTCGCGCAAACCTACGGCGCCAATCCGATCAAAGGCAAGCTCGACGCCATCCAGCAGGTCGGCCACATCGTGCAGCTCTCCGTCGTCGTGGGGTCTGGCGAACCGATCATTGTCGAGGGGCATGCGGATAAATATGCCGGCCGCCTGAAGACGGGCGACGACGTGTTCCTGGCCTGGAATAAAGACGCAGCTACCCTGATCAGTCATTAGTAACGGACGTAAGAAGGGAAAACCTCATGACAAAAACCATTCTCTGCGGCTTCGGCATCGACGTCGACGCGGTTGCCGGTTGGATCGGCTCCTACGGCGGCGAGGACAGCCCGGACGACATTTCGCGCGGCCTGTTCGCTGGCGAAGTCGGCTCGCCGCGCCTCGTTCGCCTGTTCGACCGGCTTGGCATCAAGACCACCTGGTTCATTCCCGGTCACTCCATCGAGACGTTCCCCACACAGATGAAGATGGTGGCCGACGCCGGCCACGAGATCGGCATCCACGGCTATACCCACGAAAATCCGATCGCGATGACGCGCGAACAGGAAACTGTCATTCTCGACACGTGCATCGACCTCGTGACGAAACTCTCAGGGCGGCGGCCAACGGGCTATGTGGCTCCGTGGTGGGAGTTCTCCAACGTCACCAACGAACTGCTGCTGGAGCGCGGCATCAAATACGATCACTCTCTGATGCATCACGACCACCAGCCCTACTATGTCCGCGTCGGCGACAAGTGGACCAAGATCGATTATTCCAAGCATCCAAGCGCCTGGATGACGCCGCTGACCCGCGGCCACGAGACCGACCTCATCGAGATTCCGGCGAGTTGGTATCTCGACGATCTGCCGCCGATGATGTTCATCAAGAAGGCCCCCAACAGCCACGGCTTCGTGAATCCTCGGGATATCGAACAAATGTGGCGTGACCAGTTCGATTGGGTGTACAAGGAATATGATTATGCCGTGTTCCCCATGACCATACACCCCGACGTCGCCGGCCGGCCGCACGTGCTGATGATGCTCGAGCGTCTCTACAATCACATGGTCTCGCATCCGGGCGTGAAGTTCGTGACCATGAACGAAATGGCCGACGACTTTGCCAAGCGCTCCCCGCGCGTAAAGGCGTAGGCGCACAGATGGAAACCTCAGACGCCGTCAAGCAAGCTTTGGAGGTCGTCTTCAAGGCAAACTCCGATTTCTACGCCACACGCGGCTTCCAGCGCCGCATTGGCTTCGGCAAGCGTCCGGCGCTGTTGAACATTGATCTCGCCAATGCCTGGACGCGGCTCGGACACGCCCTTTACCTGCGATAATATGGACACGATCATTCCGGCAACGTCGGCACTGCGAGCCGCAAGGGGAATTTGACATGCTGGGCAAGGTTGATCCGATCACGCTCTCGGTGGTGCGCGGCATTCTCGAAACCACGCAGCGCGAAATGACTCTGTCGCTGGAAAAGACCGCCAGATCGTCCGT
>JAYUAJ010000022.1:0-14067 GCA_043741375.1 Hyphomicrobiaceae bacterium
GCAGATCGTCCTCAGCAACCATTGACCGGGGCGGACGTCAGGCCCGCCCGATGCCCAAATAGCTGAAGCCGGCGGCGCGCACGTCCGGCGGGTTAAACACGTTGCGCAGGTCAACGATGGTGCGGCCGCGCATGGTCTTGGCCAGCAGGTCGAAATCCAAGGCCCGGAACTCGTTCCACTCGGTCAGCACCACCAGCACGTCCGCATCCTTGGCCGCCTCCATCGCACTGGCGGACCACACAACACCGGGCAGCAGCAGCTCGCCGTGACGGCGCCCTTCGGGGTCGCAGCAGCGCACCGTCGCGCCGCGGGCTTGCAGGGCTGGGACGATGACAAGGCTGGCGGCGTCGCGCATGTCGTCGGTGTTTGGCTTGAATGTCACGCCCAGCACCGCAACGGTCTTGCCCGCCACCGTACCGCCAGCCGCCCGCTCGATGCGGCTGGTCATGGCGATCTTGCGCTCATCGTTGACGCGGCTGACCTGCTCGATGATCGATAACGGGGCGCGCGCCTCGCGGGCGGTACGCACCAGCGCCGCCACGTCCTTGGGAAAGCAGGAGCCGCCATAGCCCGGCCCGGGGTGGAGGAACTTCGAGCCGATGCGGTCGTCCGATCCGATCGCGCCGGCTACCTCGTGCACGTCGGCGCCGACTTCCTCGCACAGGTCCGCGATCTCGTTGATGAAACTGATCTTCAAGGCCAGGAAAGCATTGGCGGCGTATTTGGCCAATTCTGCCGACTCGCGCGAGGTAAACATCACCGGCGCGTTGCGCAGCTTCAGGGGCTTGTAGAGCCGCTCCATGACAGAGCGCGCCCGGTCGTTGTCGCAGCCGACCAGCACCCGGTTTGGATGCGTGAAGTCGATGATGGCCGAGCCTTCGCGCAGGAACTCCGGGTTCGAGCAGACCGCAAAATCGGCGTTCGGCGCCAGTTCCTTCAACTTCTTCTCGATGGCCCGGCTGGTTCCGACCGGCACCGTCGATTTGGTTGTAATGACGGTGAAATCTTTCAGATACGGGGCAATATCGGCCACCGCGCCAAAGATGTAGCTCAGGTCCGCGTGCCCGTCGCCGCGCCGCATCGGAGTTCCGACGGCGAGAAAAATCACGTCGGCATCGGCGACGGCAACGGCCGGATCGCCGCTGAATTTTAGCCGCCCGGCCGCGAAATTGCGCGCAATCAGATCGTCCAACCCAGGTTCAAAGATAGGAACTTCGCCGCGGTTGAGGCCTTCGACACGCTTGGGATCCTTGTCGATGCAGGTGACGGTGAAGCCGAACTCGGAGAAACAGGCAGCCGACACGAGACCGACGTAACCAGCGCCAATCATACAGATATTCATGCCCGCGTCTCCCCAAGCGCTTGAGATCAGCGGCTTGAATAGACGAGTTCGCGTTGGTTTGACATCCCGGTAATGCCGCCGCCCGGAGCGAAGGTTAACGCGATCCGGCGAGCAGCGCTTCCACCTCAGCACGGCTGGGGGCGGCCGAGGCGGCGCCGCGCCGCGTGGTCGAGAGCGCCCCGCAGGCGGAGGCAAACCGGACGGCGTCACCAAGCGACTTACCCTCGGCGAGCGCAACCGCGAGGCCGCCGTTGAAGCAGTCGCCGGCCGCCACGGTATCGATGGCGTTAACGTTGAAGCGGGTGACGTGACCTTCGCCGTCCGGGCCGCTGTAGTAGGCGCCAAGCGCTCCCAACTTGATCACCGCCTGTTGCACGCCGTTGCGCCTGAGCTGCGCTGCCGCGGCATGAGCGTCGCTGGTGTTGCGGGGTTGCACGCCTGTCAGCGCGGCAGTCTCCACCTCGTTCGGGGTGATCACATCAACGAGTTGCAGCAGCTCCAACTGCAAGCCCTCCTTAGGCGCCGGGGCCGGGTCGAGGATCACCATTCCGCCGGCGGCGCGAACCGCTTTGGCCGCCGCGAGGTTGGCCTGGAGTGGCACCTCAAGTTGCAGCAACAGAACGCGCGGGGAAACTGGCAATGCGTTAAGCGCCTCAACCTCGTGCGCGCCGACGGTGAAGTTGGCCCCGGCGATCACGGTGATGCAGTTCTGCGCAGCGGCATCCACCGAGATGATGGCGATGCCCGTCCCCGCAGTCGCATCCTCGGTCACATGGTCGAGCGGCACGCCGAACTTCGCCAGTTCCTGGCGCGCAAGGACGCCAAAAGCATCGCGCCCGGTGCGCCCGAAAAACGCCAGGCCTGCTCCCAGCTTCGCCACGGCTGCAGCCTGGTTCGCGCCTTTGCCGCCGAGGCCGAGCAGATAGCTCTCGCCGTGGATGGTCTCCCCGGGCCTGGGCAAGCGATCCGAGTACGCTGTAACATCGACATTGATGCTGCCGAGAACTACGATGGTCATCAGGTCACTCCGTCCAGGCTTGCAGCAACGCATCGGCGGTGAGGACTTCGATCTGCTGATCGTAGCGCGGGTAGATGGCGTTCATGGCCGCGGCGTGGCCTTCGGGACTGGAGCTTGCGACGCCGTCCTCGATGATCACCACTCGCAAGCCCAGATCGATTGCATCCAGTACGGTCGCCAGCACGCACACGTCGGTTTCCACGCCGGTCACGATCAGGCCAGTTGCACCCAGTCGTGCCAGCGCTGGACGCATCGCTAGACTATCGAAGCATGAATGCCCAAATTTATCGATCAGCGCGTCGGGCCGCGCCAGTTTCGCCAGTTCTGGAACCAGCGCCAGCTTGCCGGTCGTCAACTGCTCGCCGGTGACGCTTGCCCAGCGCCGGTAGTAGTGCCGCCATTGTCCTCGCGCATCTTCGGCCCGCTCAGGCGTCAGGAACCGGGAATAGAGAGTCCGCTGCGGCCGGTGCGCGGCAATTCGGGCCACCGTTCCAATAATGCCGGTCAGCGCGGGCGTGTGCCAATCCCCAGGCTCGGCGAACAGGCGCTGCATATCCACGCAGATGTGGGCCATATGCGGTCCGAGTGGCCCAAAGCGCAGGCCGCGAATATCGCTGAGGCTAGGCATCAGGAAAGGCTCCGGAGACCTGTTTGAGTTCAACCCGCCAGCGCCAACCCTCGCACCCAAGCGATGCGTGCGGCGAGATCGGGCGCGCCGAAGGCCAGCGAGCCCATGACCACCGTTTCGGCGCCGGCCGAGCGCAGGACCGGGACGGTGTTGTCGCGGATGCCGCCATCGGCCGCCAGAACCACGCGCCGGCCAGCCTTGGAGATGAGGGCGCCGGCTTCGCGCAGACGCGCGGGCGCAGTGGGATCGAGGCCCTGGCCTTTCACGCCGATGACGGTGCCGAGCAGGGTGAGGAAGTCCAGTCTGGACGCGAAAGTCTTTGCCTGCGCGACCGGCGTTTCGACGCGTAGAACCATGCCGGCGCGGAGATTGTGTTTGGCGATGCGATCCAGCGCGGCGCTGGCGACGGACGCGTTCTCGACGTGGAGGCTGATGAGATCGGCGCCGGCCTCGGCGAACTGATCGATCTGGCAAAGGAGGATCGCGTCGGCCGCCATCAAGTGAACGTGGATCGGCACGGTCGTCAGCTCACGGATGCGCGCGACCAGATCGGGAAAGAACAGCAGGGCCGGGGCGAAATGGCCGTCGGCGACGTCTACGTGCAGCAGATCGGCATGCGGCCCGATGCGGGCGAGATCGTCGGCGAGGCGAACGAGGTCGGCCGACCAGAGCGAAAACTCCGCCATCAGACGGTTTTTCGGGAGCGCGTCGAACCAGCCGCTATTGGGTTTCGCCACTGAGGACATCCTTGAGGAACGCCGCCAGCGCGGCCTTGAAATCGGAAACATAGGCCGCCTTGTCGCGCGCTTTGGGGGTGATTTTTATCAGGCACGGGTGCGGAATGAGAGTTGCCAGTTCCTGACATGCGGCGAAGGGATGGGCAAGGTCCTGGTCGTGGCCGATGATGAGCACGGGACAGGAAATGCCGGCGAGATCGGCCGGAGTGACGCCGGGGCCGTCTGAGGCGATGCGGGCGAGAAGCTGCATCGTCACGTCCAGCGGCGCGCGCTCGAAGAAACCGGTCAGCGAGGCGAGATTGTCGGGAGCCTCGGCGGCGAGCTTTCGTGCGGTGTCCGAGGCGAGGAACAGCCGGCGCGCTTCGGCCACGGGATGGCTCGCCAGTAGTTCGCCGACCTCCACGTATGCGCGCGTGTTGGCGGGCGCCGCCGAGGTCACCCAGGCCGGGCGGGCGATGATCAGCGCACGCACGGCGCCGGGTTGCAGCACCGCCAGCCGCTGAGCGATCGCCGCGCCCATCGATATGCCGCCGACCACGGCGGGCGCGAGGCTACGTTCGTTGATCAAGGCCGCCACATCATCGGCAAACGTTGCGATGCTGAACTGGGACGGGTCGCCGGCCTCGGAGGCGCCATGGCCACGGCATTCGAGCGTGAGCGGACGAACGCCCGTTACGTCGGGCATGACCTCGGCGGTTTGCGCTGCGCTGCCGCACAGGCCGTGTTGGAAGATGAATGGGGCGCCTTGGCCGCCGCCGTCATGCAAGACGAGCGAAACATCGGGACGGGAGAAGCGCGAAACGGTGGTCATCGCCAACCGGCCTCGCTGGCCGTGCGGAGTAGAAACGCCGCTGCAGCGGGGGCTTCGGCAGCCGACAGGCCATGCGCGACCAGCGGTCCGGAAAAACCCACCGACTGCAAAGCGCCGAGAAAATGCGGAAAGTCGATCATGCCCCGCCCGGCGGCGACGAAGTCTCCGCTTGCGCTCCGGTCCTTGGCGTGAGCCATGGCGATGCGATCGGCCAGAACGTCGACGGCATTCGCGACGATGTCGCGCCGCCGCTCGGGCGTTTCGATCTCGGCGAGGTTGGCGGGGTCGAGCACGATTTTCAGGCGTGGTCTGCCGATCTCATCGAGCAGACGGCGCGCCTTCGCGGTGCTGTCAACGACATTGGCCAGTTCGGGCTCGATGCCGAGGTCAACGCCATGCCTGTCGGCGATGGCGACGGCTTGTTCCATGCCCTTGAGCAAATCGCGCCAGGCTTCAGGCGTCGCGTTGTCAGGATGCCCGCGCCACTGATCGTCCGGGTCGCGCGTGCCGGTGCAGAGGGTGATGAGGCGAGTTCCCACGGCCGCACAGGCCTGCGCCAGAACCTCCAGCCGGCGCATCCCCACCTCACGGACGGCAAGATCAGGATGGATCATGTTCCAGGTGCCCGAGAGGCCCACGATCGCCACGCCGTTCGCCGAAGCGGCCGCAGCGACGGCTTCAGCCGTACCCGCCGCAATCTCGTCGGGCATGGCGGCCAAGCCGCTGCACGCCATGTTGTAATGCGCGGCTCCAAATCCCGCCGCGGCCGCCGCCGACAGAACGGCGCCAGGAGCGCTACCCGGAAACGTCTTGGCGAAAATTCCCATGCGGTGGGTCAGGGTCACAGCGCGCCCGTCACGTCGGCCAGCCGCACGTCCTTGCCCGTCTCGACCGAGCGCGCGATTGCGATCATGCCGCGCACGCTGGCGATTCCATCATCGATGTTGGCGCCCAGCATTGGCGCGCCGGTGAGAATGACGTCGGCAAAACCTTCCAGCTGGCGGCGATAGAAGTGCCCGTCCGCCCCTAGCGGCCGCGTTGTGTCCGCGTGCTTCTCGCGGAAAATCTCGACGTCTGACGATTTGTAGTACCACGGATTATAGGTCTTGCCGATGACGCTGCCGCGCTCGCCATAGATCTGGAACCCCTCATGCCAGTCCATCCGCACCGCGATGGTCAAATCCAGATGCCCGAGCGCTCCGTTGGCATAGTCAACGTCCACGAACCAACAGTGTACGCCCTTCCTGTTCAAGAGCCGCGCGCGCACCGCGAGAATCTCGCCGCCGAAATAGCGCGCCATATCCACAAGATGGCTGCCATGGCCGAGCATGTAATAGCGCACCAGGTCCGCCTTGGGATTGCCCGACGGTTTTCTGGCCGTAGCGCTCGAGATGATCGTCGGCTGCAACGCGTCCGTCACGGTGTAGCGATGGGTGGAATCGCAGTACCAGGCTTTTAGCGCGATCAGCTGGCCCATTTCGCCATCGATGAAGCGCTTGGCCGCCATCAGGCCTTCGTCGAAGCGCTTCATGTGCCCGATCTGGAACACCTTTCCGGATTTTCGCACCGCGGCGGCCAGCGCCTCCACCTCATCCAGCGACGCGGCGACGGGCTTTTCGCACAACACATGCTTGCCCGCTTCCAGCGCGCGGATCGAGGCGGGCACATGGTACGCATCGGCCGTGGCGATGATCACAGCGTCGAGCTTGGGGTCGGACAGCATGGCGTCATAGTCGGCATAGGACTTGGACGGAGCATGCGTCGCGGCCATGCGGTTGCGCAGGTCCTCGGCGACATCACAGATGGCGTAAAGATCGGCGTTGCGCGCCTTCACGCAGCTCTCGAAATGGGCTGCCTGGGCGATCTGCCCGCAGCCAAGCACGCCGACCTGCAACCGTTTTGCTTCTTTCGCACGCATTATTGCTCCTTGATCAGATCGTATGCGGCGAGGCCCGCGCCAATGACGCCGGCATCCCCACCCACTGCGGCCGGGACGACGGGGCAGGGGAACCAGGACGAGCGTGTTGGAAAGTCAGGCAAAGCCATACAGGCGGCATGGCCGAGGCTGCCGCCAAGCACGGCGATTTCCGGATCGAGCGCGGCGACAAGGCTGTCGATGCCGGCGCGCAAGGGCGCGATCCAGCGGCGGATGACCTCACGGGCCACGGGATCGGTGCGGGAGAGCAAGTCCTCGGCCCGTGTGCTGTCAGGCAGGCCGGCCTCGCGGCAGTGGCGGCGAAATCCTGTCCCGGAGCTCATCGTTTCAACGCAGCCTATGCCGCCGCACACGCAAGGGAGCCCGTCCCACGCAACCTTGATGTGCCCGAATTCTGTGGCCGTCGAGCGACCGCGCAAGAGCTTGCCGCCGAGCAGCGCGCCGCCGCCAATACCGGTGCCGAGCGTGAGCATCACCGCACTCGCCAGCCCACGCGCCGCGCCGATGCGCGCTTCGGCGATCATGGCCATGCCGCCGTCGTTCTCGACGATTATCGGAAGTTTGCGCGGGTTGGCGAGACGCCCGGCCAGCGGCGGACCGGACAGATCGACGAAGCCGCCGGTGTAGATTTCGCCGGTCGTGGAATTGATGCGGGACGGGACGCCAACACCGATCGCAGCGGCTGACCCATCATCCACGGCGGCGACCAGCCGATCGACCTGAGGGATCGGGGCTTGGACGTCGGTCGGCTCGCTGGCGTGTGCAAGGATAGCGCCATCGCGCCCGACCCGCGCCGCGCGCAGGCTTGTGCCGCCGATGTCGACGCCAATTGCGGTTTTTCGGCCCATGAGTGGTTTGATTGCCAGCGTCGCAAAGCGAACTGCGCGGGTAGCCGCGCAGCCGGTTGCGTTACCGGATATCACGACCAGCTCGATGCTGCCAAGCCCGGTGCAGCTTGATGGCTTGATGGCTTGATGCAGAGTCCGACGGTCCGCACTAAGAGCTTACCCCCACCCCAGCCTTCGCAGGGCTTCAGCCCGGCAAGCTAGCCCTCCCGCTCAAGGACTGTGAGGGGGGAGGGTTGGGGTGGATAATAGCGCCAAGCGAGGGCGAGCCGATTTGATCGAGCGGCTACCAGCCGGAGCCGATCAGCTTGCGCTCTTCGTCCACCGACAGCGCGTCGCCATTGCGCATCGCGGCGACGACGCTGTCCAGCGTCTCGCTGAGGGCGCCCGGGCCGGCCGTGACCGTCGCGCCGGTTTTGGCCGGGCCTTCGAATACAGCCTTCAGCCGCCAGCCGTCAGCGGCACGGCAGGCGACGCCGAACTGGCGCGGGCCGGTTGCGGCTTGCGCTTCATACTCGCGGCAGGGCGCGCCCGCTTGATCGCGAAACGTTTCCACCACGCGAATGCTCAGCGAACCAGCCTTGGTATCGAGTTTCTGCTCGGAGCCGGTCGCAACTTTGGCGAGCGCCTCGGCAAGACCGACCGCTGGCGCCATGGATTGAAGCGCGGCTACCTGGGTTGCCCCTGGCCCGTCCGTATCCGCGCGCCCAAGCAGCACACCGCCGGCGATGAACGCCACGGCGGCGGCGCCGAGCGCCAGCGCGGGAACCTCCCAACTCGACAAAAGGTTTGCCCAGCGCGCGCCGACCCGGGCCATCAGACCGACCTGCCGCAGGTCGCCCCGTACCGGCCCCATCGGTGCAGTCATGACAGCCTGCACCAGCCGATCGGGAACCTCGTCGGCCATCACGGCGTCGAAGACGCGGCCAAGCGCGCGTCCCGTTGCCTGGAACGCCTCAAAATGTGCGGCCAGCGCTGCATCGCCGGCAACCGCTGCCTGCAATCTGCGCTCATCGGCAAGGCTGGCCTCGCCATCGGCAACGGCCATCGCCAGGGTCAGCATCTCGTCGGTTACATCACCCACGCCGGCTCTCCTTTGCAAAACTAACGTCCACGCCTTCCGGCATCAGAAGCCCGTGCAGCGCTTGACGGGCGCGCGCGAGACGGCTCATCACAGTGCCGATCGGCAAGTTCAATGTTTCGGCCGCCTCCTTGTAGGAAGCACCCTCGATGCACACCAGCGCCAGCAGCGCCCGTTGGTCTTCACTCAACGTCTGCATGGCCTTGGCCACCGCCGCCAGAGTAAGCCGTTGATCTGTCACGTCGCGTCCGTCCACACCCATCGGCTCGACCATGTCGTCGATGTCCTGATGCACCCCGCGCGATTTCGCCGTGCGCCGCTTGTCGATCCACAGGTTCTGCGCGATGCGGAACATCCAGCTCTCAAACTTGGTGCCAGGCTGCCACTGGTCGCGATGCGTCAACGCGCGCACACAAGCATCCTGCGCAAGATCGTCGGCCGACGCGAAGTCGCCCGTCAGCGCATAGGTGAACCGCCGCAACCGCGGCAGAAACGCAACCATGCGGTCTCTGAATTCGTCGCTCACCAGTTGTCCCGCCCCCACAGCTTCAATAACGTTCCGTTTCCGATTCTATTCTCGTCCGTCTGCCGATTTGTTCGTTTCGAGCCTTCCGGCCGGGGATTTCCGGCTCTATAGTGCGATGGCATCACGGCAAACCCGCATTTTTTGTGACAAGATAGCGACGGCGGTGTGTGCGGTGACTTTGGGGGTGGGGCCGGCGGACCGAAACTAAAAACTTGCTTCGGGGGAGGCGGGTCGGGCGCCGGAGGATTTGGGGGCGGGCATTTTGACCGAGCAACCGCGCGATTTTCCGCAATTTTTCATCACGTCGCCGCAGGCCTGTCCCTATCTTCCGGGACGCCGCGAGCGAAAAGTTTTCACCCATCTGACGCCGGAAAAGCCGTTTCAAGCCACAGACCACCTGTTGCGCACTGGCTTCCGGCGCAGCCAGAACATCGCCTACACGCCGCATTGCGATGGCTGCAACGCCTGCGTGTCGGTGCGCGTGTTGGTGGATCCGTTCGAGCCGGGCCGTAGTTTCCGGCGCACAATTGAGCAGAACCGCGACATTGTTGCACGGCGTCTGCCAGCGGTGGCGACAGCAGATCAGTATGCCTTGTTCCGGGATTACGTGACCTCGCGCCATAGCGAGGGCGGAATGTCCGATATGACAGCCGGGGACTACCGCTCCATGGTGCAGGATAGTCAACTTGAGACCACGCTCACCGAGTACCGGCGGCGTCTGCCGGGGGGGCTTCCAAGCGAGTTTTTCAAGTGGCCACTCCTTGGCGCAGCGTTGTGCGACCACCTGAGTGACGGCATATCAATGGTCTATAGTTTCTACGACGCCGAGGAGCCAGCGCGCGGCCTGGGAACGTATCTCATTCTCGACCAAATCGCCGAGGCGCGACGGCTTGGCCTGCCGTACGTCTATCTTGGCTACTGGATCGATGGCTCGGCCAAGATGAGCTACAAGGCGCGCTTCCAGCCCCAGGAACGTCTGACACACGTCGGCTGGGTACGGGGTTGACCTTAACCCGATCCGGGCGAATCGCCGCAAAGACCTTGCGACACTTTCGCGACGCTCGCGGAAATAAAGTATTCGCCCAAATTTGGCCGCTTACGAAAGCGTAAACCCCACGACATAGTTTCGCGACACTGTTAGTAGAAAACACTCCGTGGACGCGCCGCAGGATGCCCGATCGCCATGGTGGAGATGGGGCTGCTTGGCTGGGCGCGATATGACTCTCGAGAAGGGCCTACCAATGACCATGATCCGTTTCGCACTGGCTCTGTCGGCGGCTGTCGCCGTGGGCGGGCTTGCGCTCTCAACCAATCCGGCAGCTGCGGCAAGCACGGCGATGGCCGACTGCAACAAGCAGTGGAACGACAACAAGGCCGCCAATAAGACCAGTGGCGCGGTCTACCAGGACTTCTTGAAGTCCTGCCTGAAGGCGGCGGCGCCGGCTGCTGACGCCAAGGCGACAGATGCCAAAGCGACGGACAAGGCCGCTGCGGACGCCAAAGCCGCCGAGATGAAGGCTGCGGACATGAAGGCCGCGGATATGAAGGCCGCGGATATGAAGGCAAAGGCCGACGCCAAGGCGAAGGCTGACGCTATGAAGGCCGCCGATGCCGCCAAGGCCAAGACCGATGCCGCCAAGGCCAAGACCGACACGGCCAAGGCTGCCCCGGCCGCTGTCGCCACCGACGCGAAGGCTGCCGATCTTGAGGCTGCGGCCAAGAAGGATTGCGGCAAGCAGTGGAAGGCGATCAAGGACGCCGGCACGGAAGGCACGCAGAAGAAGAAAGACTTTGTGGCCGCCTGCTTGACCAAGGCCGGCGTCGCCATGACCGCCAAGATGGATGCCAAAGCTACCGACGCCAAGGCTGGCGACACCAAAATGGCCGATGAGCCGACACCGCCCGAGCCGACTGTTGCGGCCGCAACCCCTGCAAGGGCGACCACGACCGACACGAACGCCAAGCCGCGCACGCCAGGCCAGTTGGCCATGGACAAGCGCATCAAAGAGTGTGGCGCGCTGTGGCAGAAGTCCAAAGGCGCTGACGGCCTGGTGAACGGCCTCAAGTGGCCGCAATACTGGAGCCAGTGCAATACCAAGATGAAGGCGGCCGGCGGCTGATCTCAGTCCCGCTCCCACCCAAGCCTAACAGCCGCCCGCGATCCAAAATCGCGGGCGGTTTTGTTTCAGGCGTCATTCAGCTTCCGCTTGCTACCGATGCGTCAAAGACACAGCCTGGACCGATTTGCGCTCATGCCGCAACATCGTCCACCATTTGCTCCAATTGGCCGTTCCATAGACGCGATCCACTGCCTAGTCTGGCACTGGAATGCACGACCGGAAGTGATTCTCGCGCCATGACATCGAAGGCCAAGGTTTCGATTGGACGGCTAGCCCTGGTGGCCATGGCTGCTGGCCTTGCGCTGGCGGGTTGCGCCACTCAGCCGACGGCGGCCATTGCCCCGACCACGACCTTCACCAATTCCGCCAATGATCCGCAGGTGGTGCAGCAGATCATGGCCGACAGCGGTTTTCTGCAAAAGAACCGGCTGCCCAAGCGGCCGGCCGCCGGCAGCGAGCCCAAGAACGACGCAACCTGCCCGGAAGAAAAAGTGAAAGACCGCGGCGCCAAGAAGATGGTGCTGCCCGCCGACTTGATGACCACGCTGGTCATGCACGACGCCAAACCGTGGGCCTACGTGCGCTACGATATCGACACCGATGGCACGCCGCTGAATATCAAGATCGATGCCTCGTCGGGCCTGAAGTCGTTCGACCGGGCGGCGATCGAAACCGTCACGAATTGGCGTTTCGATCTGTCGGGCGGCCTCAAGGACGCCCATGGCTGCGTGAGCGAGGTATCGATAACCTGATTGTCTAGTCGGTCTGGCGCACCGTCTTACAGAGCCTTGGATTCGGCTTTGATCTGAGTTGCCGCTGTGTTCATCGACTCGGCCAGCTTGGCCGTCAGGTCGGACGCGGCGACTTTCACGCCCTTGGCCGCCAGATCGGCCGTCGCTTTACGCAAGATGTCATCGTCGCCTGGCTCGCGCAGATCCTCGATCACAATCGATTTGGCGTAGGCGTCTGCTTCCGCGCCAGCCAACCCGAGCTTGCCCGCGATCCACAATCCAAAAAGTTTGTCGCGCCGGGCGTGGGCGCGGAACAGCTGCTCTTGGTCGAGCGCGAACTTTTTCTCAAAACCCTTCTCGCGATCATCGAATGTCGTCATGGCGTCTCCTTTTCGGCCGCATCGACAGCGGCTGCGCCTGCTCTGGTCGTTGCTTCGAGCCATACCCTGCCGGGGAAACCAAATCAACGGCCTTGCCTTGAGCGGAAAACCCCGCTTAATGACCCGGGTACCTTGGCTCGCAACCTGCGCCGCATCGTGTCCGCCGAAGGGCCCGCAAGACGGGCGCCGCTAAAGTTCGGGCGGCCGCTTCGACTACGAGGATCCAAACAGCATGAACCGTCGCCGGCTGGTATTCGATGGCAAGGGCAAGACCCTTTACGAGGGCCCTGAGCCGGGCACGCTGATCCAGCATTTCAAGGACGACGCCACCGCCGTCGATCCTGAGGCCGATCCGAGCAAGACCTCGGTCATCGAAGGCAAGGGCGCGCTCAACAACCGCATCACCGAATATCTGTTCCAGCGCCTTGGCGACATTGGCGTGCCGACGCACTTCATTCGCCGCGTAAACATGCGCGAGCAGCTGATCCGCGAAGTGGAGCCGATCCCGCTCGAGGTGGTGGTGCGCAATGTCGCTGCCGGCGAGTTCGCCAAGCGCCTCGGCCTCACTGAGGGAATGCAGCTGCCGCGCTCGATCGTGGAATTCCATTTCAAGAGCGAGCCGCTGAACAATCCTCTGGTCACGGAAGAGCACATCACCGCCTTCGGTTGGGCCGCCCCGCCCGAGATCGACGAGCTCTTGGCGCTGTCGTTGCGCATCAACGACTTCATGTCCGGGCTTTTCCTTGGCATCGGCATCAAGCTGATCGAGTTCCGCATCGAGTTCGGCAGATTGTGGGAAAACGACATGATGCGGATCGTCCTGGCCGACGAGATCAGCCCGGACAATTGCCGCCTCTGGGACGCCAAGACCGGCGAGCCGCTGGACAAGGACGCGGTAGCTGGCAATGCGGGTTCGCTGGTTGAGGCCTATCAGGAAGTGGCGCGCCGCCTGGGCGTGCTGACGGAAGCGCCCAAGGCGAAGACTCGCGGGCCCGTGTTGGTGACAAACAACGACAAGCCGAATTGATCTTCTGGCGCGCAGCGCACTTCTCCTCTCCCCCTTCTTAGGGGGAGAGGATGTTGCCCGGAGCGCAAAGCGCGACGGAAATAGCGACAGGTGAGGGGCAGCCGCAAGCTCCGTACCGGTCTCACCAGGGTCTGCGCATCCTGCAGAGGTTTTCAAATTCAAGGAGTGTACTCATGAAACCCGTCCGTTGGGGCATTCTCAGCCCGGCAAAAATCGGCATGGAAAAAGTCATTCCGGCCATGTTGAAGAGCAAGGAGCTGGAGGTTTTTGCACTCGCGTCCCGCGATCTTTCGCGCGCGCAGGCGGCTTGCAAGACGCTCGGCATTCCAAAAGCTTACGGTTCGTACGAAGAGATGCTGGCCGACCCGACCATCGAGGCGGTGTATAATCCGACCCCGAACCATCTGCATATTCCGCTGACGCTGCAGGCCGTGAAAGCCGGCAAGCATGTGCTATGCGAAAAGCCGATCGCGCTCACCGCCAAGGAAGCGGAGCAGCTGCGCGGCCTCCCCAAAAACATCCTGGTCGGCGAGGCCTTCATGGTGCGCCACCATCCGCAATGGAAAATGGCGCGCGACCTCGCCAAATCGGGGGCGCTCGGCCGCGTGCACGCCATACAGGTGCTGTTCGCCTATCACCTCACCGATCCCACCAATGTGCGCAACCAGGCCGATATCGGCGGCGGCGGCATGCTGGATATCGGCTGCTACCCGATCGCGGGATCGCGCTTCGTGTTCGACGCCGAGCCGTCGCGCGTGATCGCCCTCATCGACCGCGACCCAAAGATGAAAGTGGACCGGCTCGCCAGCGGCATCGCTGCTTTCGGCGACGGCCGGCAGCTCACGTTCACCTGCGGCACGCAGAGCATGAACTTTCAGCGCGTCC